>QHZX01000161.1 GCA_003224835.1 Acidobacteriota bacterium
AAAAGATCGAAAGTTCGCCGAAGCTTACAACAACCTCGGCGTAATCGACTACGAGCGCCACAAGTATGGCGCTTCGATCAAGCAATACAAGAAGGCGCTCGCGATCGAGCCCGATTCGGCTTCGTTCTACTCAAACCTGGGCGCGGCCTATTTCGCGCGCAAGGAATTTGAACACGCGACGGAAGCCTACGCCAAAGCAGTGCAGTTCGATCCGGAGATTTTCGAGCGCACCTCACACACTGGCATTGCGGCGCAAATGGCTTCTCCTGAGGACCGTGCCCACTACGATTACGTGCTCGCCAAGCTATACGCGAAAATGGGCGATCACGACCATTCCCTGGAATTCCTTCGGAAGTCTATGGAAGAAGGCTACAAGAATGTGAAGGACGTTTATACCGATCCGGAATTTGCCGATCTGCGCAAAGATGCGCGGTTTGCCGAGTTGATGAAGATGAACCCGGTGGCAATTCCGGAGTAAAGGCTCTAATCGTAGAGATTGCAGAAATAAGCAAAGATCCAGAGAAAAGCCAATCAGCAGTTGCGACCCTGCCAAAGTCATCCGCCACTAAGGTTCGGTTTCCTCTGCGTTCTCCGCTGTTCCTCGGCGAACTCTGCGGTTAAAAGCTTTTGCTTTCGGCGCAGATATTCTCGAGGAGATTCCAGCAATCCAAGCGTGACTTGCGATGACATCCCGAAGATCTTAGAGAAGTCGCAAACTCAACGCAAACATCGCAGCGAAGAGCCAAAGTCAGAAACGGCGCGATCACGCTGTTGCGCAGAAAACAGCAAGGCACAGTTGGTGAAAGCAAAAGCTTTTAACCGCAGAGTTCGCCGAGGAACAACGGAAAAATAGCCAGCACAATTCGGGATTTCCTCAACTGTTCGGCGCTGACGACCCTCTGCAGCTCCGGCCCACCATCGGCCACAGGCCAAGTTTTCCACAATTCTTTGCGAAACTCCTGCCGAGCGACTGGGTTTATCTGCTCAGTAGCAAAACATGCCCGCCGGCCGCCGACCCGAGCACGCCCCAAGCAGCGCGGCCGGTTTGGGCTTGTTCCACTAGACCGCACCCAGACGCCGCACCTGGTATTCCGTCCCTGGCGCCTGTCCCGCGTCGCTGTTATCCTTTTTTTCTTTGTTCCCCAGGAGGAACCATGTCCTTCTCCCTCGAAGGCCGGGTGGCCGTCGTGTTCGGAGTTGCCAATAAACGAAGCATTGCCTGGTCGATTGCTCAGGGACTGCACCAGGCGGGCGCCAGACTCGCCATCACGTATCAGAACGAACGGCTGGAGCAGGAAGCGAAGGACCTGATTCCTTCCCTGCCCGGCGCCGAAGCCTTCATGTGCGACGTTTCCAAAGATGAAGAAATTGAGCCGCTCTTTTCAAAATTAAAAGAGACCTATGGCAAGCTGCATGTGCTGGTGCATAGCGTGGCATTTGCTCCGGCGGAAGACATGAAGGGCGATTTTCTGAACACTAGTCGCGATGGCTTTCGGATTGCCAATGATGTCAGCGTTTATTCGCTGATCGCGGTGGCGCGGGCCGCGGCCCCGCTCATGGAAGATGGCGGTAGCGTGATCACCATGAGCTACTACGGCGCGGAGAAAGTCGTGCCGCATTACAACGTGATGGGGGTTGCTAAGGCGGCGTTGGAGTGTACGGTGCAGTATCTGGCTTACGACCTTGGCCCCAAGAAGATTCGCGTGAACGCCATTTCTGCGGGACCGATCAAAACCCTGGCTGCGCGCGGCGTTTCGGGCCTTGGTGAAATGTTGAAATCTCATGCCGAACGGGCGCCATTAAAGAGAAATGTTGATGTGAATGAAGTCGGCTCGACGGGAGTGTTTCTGGCATCGGACGCAAGCTCGGGAATTACAGGAGAGGTGATTTACGTCGATTGCGGCTACAACATTATGGGGTTCTGACGATTGCAGATTTTAGATTCGGACATGGTGGGTTAATAATTCAAAACACCATTCAAAGCACAGGTTTTCAAATCTGAAATCTAAAATCTGAAATCTGCAATCCGGACGTCTGAAATCTTCAATCAAACATCTGCAATGAGCCTGATCTTGCGCTGGTTTTCAGAGACTCTCTCTATCGCGATCTCGGCATTCCTCTCGCGTTGAAAGGGCACGAACTTTTCGCCCCATTCGATCAAAAGCACGCTGTTCTCGGTCATTAGATCATCCAGTCCGAGCGTCTCCAACTCACGCAGCGTATCAATGCGATACAGGTCGATATGATAAAGGGTGGCTGAAGCGCCGCGATATTCGTGGATCAAGGTGAACGTAGGGCTGGTCACGTCGTCTTGAGAGGCGGCGTGAAATCCTTCGACAATTCCCTTGACCAGCGTGGTTTTACCGGCGCCTAAATCGCCGCGCAAGATAACAATTTTGGGCGGATCCAGCTGAGACGCCAGCTCCCGCCCGAGCGCGATGGTTTCCTCAGGAGAATTTGTGGTGAAGTCGCGGGGCATCCGGCTGCCGATGAAACATCAGTATAGCCGGAGGCACCCTTATGGTCAGTGCGAAGTCCATTGGCTCGAGCGCAAGCCAGCAAAGGTACTATCGCCCACGGATTCGACCATCATCTGAAGTTGCTGATGATCGTCGTCGTCGAGCGCGATAAAGCGGAAGGGCTGAAAGACACTTCCTGTGCCGCCCCGCAACGGATTCAGCATTTCAGCCATACCGTTGACCTCGCCAGAGTGAGTTTGAAAAGCCACCTCGACGAAATCGCCCTCAGAGATTGGGGCCGGCAATTGCAGCAGTCCTCCGGTGGCGGAGATGACCTGCAGCCGGCCTTTGGCTTTGTGACCGTCGCCTAGCTTGATGAGCGCCGGGGTTGTCTGGAGCTTTATACGAGTAGCGCGATGCGTAGCATTACACTGGGGATAGTGTGTCATCAGCACCACTATCGCACCGGACGAGTATGGGAGCGAGATTACTGAAGCGCACTGTACAGTTTCACGCAGCCGGACTGCGCCAATCTCCGATTTTTACCCACTTTTCTGCCGCTTGCGCACGAACTCGCCGGAAAGCTTCGGGCAGAGCGCGAATCAGATCGGTAGCAACAAGTGAGTGTTCGCCGATGGCCTCCTCGGCAACGTCGCCAGTCAACCCGTGCAGGTGAACCGCGGCGAGAACCGCAAGGAAATCACGCTTTGTATTTTGCGCCAGCATTCCAGCGACGATGCCGGTGAGAATGTCGCCGGTACCGCCGGTCGCCATGCCCGGATTTCCGGTGGTGCTTACCCAGACTTCGCCGTCTGGCTTTGCGATCGCCGTGCGGTCACCTTTCAGTACCACAATAACCTCGTGCTCGCGCGCAAATGAACGCGCAACATTGATTCGATCTCGTTGAATGGCCGCTACGCCTAGACCTGTGAGCCGCGCCATTTCTCCGGGATGAGGCGTGAGGACAAGCGCGGGCACTTTCTCGGCGTTCTCGGTGTCACCTCGGCGATTTCTGCGGTTAAGGTCGCTTGCTCGTCCCTCAAAGGCATTCAACCCGTCGGCATCGAGAACGGTCGGTACCTGCGACTTCTCAATCACACTTCGAACGAACTCCTCGGTGCTTGGATGACGCGAAATTCCCGGACCGATTGCAAGAACGGTTTTCTTCTCAGCGATTCGCTCGAATTCTTCGAGCGCTACTTTTGAAATGCTGGCGATCTCGGTTTCGCTGAGGGGTTCGGTCATCAGCTCGGGATGGAAACTGGCGATGACCGGCAAGGTAGATTGCGGCGAAGCAACGGTCACCAGACCAGCGCCGGTTCGCAAGGCGGAGAATCCGGCCATTACAGCAGCGCCGGTTTTGCCCAATGAACCCCCAACCACGAGTACGTGACCATACATGCCTTTGTTGGAATCGCGCGGGCGGGGGCCGAGCAGCAGAGCAATTTCCCGCGGCGTGATCACCTGCAGATTTAAAGAAGACTGAATTGCCTCGGGTGGCGTGCCAATGGGGGCGATTACAGTCGGCCCGGAAGTCAAGTTTCCGAAAACGTGCGCGGGACGCGGCGCAGTGAAGGTCACAATGGTATCGGCGCGAGCCACCGTGCCGGTCTGATGCCCCATGACATCGGCGTCCGCCCCTGAAGGAACGTCGACTGCAACTACGGGTGCCGCTGCAGCATTGATTTTTGCGATCGCCTCCGCATAGACGCCGCTCACCGGCGGATGAAACCCGCTGCCGAGAATCGCGTCGATGAGCACATCGCACCCGAACACCTCCCGGAAGGCAGGTTCTCCCCATGCGTTGAAAATCGCGAAAGTGCTTGGGTCCTTCGGAAGCTTGGCGAAATTTGCAGCAGCATCACCGCGCAATTCGGATGGATCAGCTAGCAGCAGTAGCCGAACTTCCCTGCCCGCCTGGTACAGTTTGCGCGCGGCCACAAAGCCGTCACCGCCGTTATTGCCTTTGCCGCAAATGACGCCAAATGATTTCGCTTTGGGATAAGAAGGCAGGGTGAACTCGGCGACCGCCGATCCGGCGTTCTCCATCAACGTGAGCGATGGCACGCCGAATTTCTCGGTGGTAATGCGGTCGATTTCGCGCATCTCGGCCGAGGTGACGATTTTCATGGGTCTGTATGAGATTAAACCCTGCGCGCCGTTAGAAGAAATTGGCCACGGATTTACACGGATTTTCACCGATCGAAGTTCAACAACGATCAGTGATATCCGTGTTGATCCATGGCCTGATTTGTGTCGGCCAAGTTTTAGCTGCGAACTGTTTTTTTTTGATCTCAGTGGCTAAAAGATTTTGACCGCAGAGATCGCAGAGCTGCTGCGAGTTCGCCAAGGAAATCACGTTGGTACAAAATCCGTGTTAATCCGTGTCAATCCGTGGCCTGATTTGGATCTCAGCCGTTAAAGATTTTGACCGCAGAGATCGCAGAGTTGCTGCGAGTCTCCGGCGGAAATTACGCTGGTACAGAATCCGTGTTGATCCGTGGCCGAATTATCAAGTTATTTCGGCTGCTTCACAATACGCATGTAAGGCTTCGGCGTCTTCCAGCCTTCGGGAAATTTCTCCTTTGCCTGTTCATTCGAAACCGCACCACTAATGATCACATCATCCCCCTGCTTCCAATTGGCGGGCGTGGAGACTTGATGTTTGATCGTAAGTTGCAACGAGTCAATAACGCGCAGGATCTCATCGAAGTTGCGGCCGGTGCTCATCGGGTAGCTGAGCTGCATTTTGATCTTCTTGTCCGGACCGATGACGAACACCGTGCGCACGGTGGCATTGTCATTCGGAGTGCGGCCTTGCGAGCTATCGCCAGCAGAAGCCGGCAACATGCCGTAAAGTTTTGCGACTTTCAGTTGCGGGTCGCCAATCATCGGGTAGTTCACTTTCGCGCCCTGTGTCTCTTCAATATCCGATTGCCACTTTACGTGATCGCCAACGGGATCGACGCTGAGCGCAAGGATCTTGGTGTTGCGCTTGGCAAATTCAGGCTGCAACTTGGCCATCGCGCCGAGCTCAGTAGTGCAAACCGGCGTGAAATCTTTGGGATGAGAAAACAGAACGGCCCAGCCGTTCCCGATCCACTCATGAAAATGAATGGGGCCTTGGGTCGTCTCGGCGGTGAAGTCGGGCGCAGTGTCATTAATGCGGGGAACGCTGGATGTGGCTGGAGTTAAAGTCGCGGTGCTCATTTTTCCTCCTCTAAGAACATTTCTTAAGTATTCCGTAGCAAGCTCGGGACGAGTCAGCACAAATAAAAAACCCACCCGGTTCGTGCCGGGTGGGTTCGGAACTTGCTGCTCTAAACGCACCCCGGCGATCATGTACAACAACAGATACAGGCCGATGCGGAGTGAATTCGCATGCCAATAGCATACGCAGCGCTAAACTCTCGGTCAAACGCCCCCGGACAGTAAAATTTTGCGACAGAAACCCCGAATTTCACTCCAATGTACATGAGCTCCCTTCGGCGTCTTCCCTTCACTCAGTTCGATGTCTTTACCTCACAAGCCCTTGAGGGTAATCCGTTGGCGGTCTTTCCGGATGGCCGCAGCCTCAGCGATAACGAAATGCAAGCCATTGCGAAAGAGATGAATCTTTCCGAGACGACTTACATTCTGCCGCGTGACGCCGCCACCGAAAAAGAACGCGGCGTTCGAGTGCGCATTTTCACCGTAGAGGAAGAATTGCCTTTTGCCGGACATCCCACGCTGGGCACGGCGTTTGCGTTGCGCGGCAACACCGGCGCTGAAGAGATCAAGCTGGAATTGAATGTTGGCACGATTCCGGTACGATTCGAAGAAAAGCCGGGAGAACCTGCGTTTGGTGAGATGAGGCAGAACGATCCGGTCTTCGGGCAAATTCACGATCTTAAGAAGATCGCGGAAGTCAGCGGCATTCCTGCAGCGGACATTGACCCCGAGTTACCGATCCAGACAGTTTCTACTGGGGTTCCGTTTACCATTCTTCCCTTGCGTGGTCTGAAACAGATTCAGCGGCTACAGATCAATTAAGCGCGTGCATCGGAGTATCTCACCGCGTCGGGTGGAAAATTCTTCTTTTGCGTGAGCCGCGAGACCGTTGATCCTGCAGCCCGCCTGCACGCTCGCATGCAGTTTTA
>QHZX01000162.1 GCA_003224835.1 Acidobacteriota bacterium
CCGACGGTTCTCCGGTGATGGTGGCCGACAAGTCTTCGTCTTCCGACTTGAAAGGAAGCCTTTCCTTTGTTGCCGGCGCATCTTCGCAGGGCTTTGGCTCGATTTCCGATATGAGCACGGGCTTCACCGTTGAAAAGTCCGTCTTCGCTTCTGGGACTTTGAGCTTCAATGGGAATGTTGGATACGGTCCGGCCCTGCCCAATGCGGTGCTGCGCAGTTCCTATAAGCATCGAATGGCGAATGGCTCTAGTCCCGAAATTGCATTCACCATGCGCCGGCTTTCTTCGCCGGACCTCGGGATCCACAACGCTCAATTGCAAGCACTCGCGCTGACAACGTCAGACGAGGTTGCGCTTGGCGATGTGCTCGAATTGAAGTTTGGCAGCGAACTGCAAACTGTACAATTCATGGGCCGGGTGACCGCCTTCCGTCCTTTCGGCTCGGTTGCGGCGCATCTCTCGCCGGATACGGTATTGGAGTACCGTTACTCGACATCGCGTCCCAATAGTCGCGAAGAGAAGGGTTTTGAAAGTTCTCCTGCTGATTTGAGCGAGTCGGATCCGCGTGTAAGCATGACAGCTTATTCCGCTGCGATTGAGAGGGCCCACCACCAGGAACTCGCACTCTCCCATCGTGAAGGCAATACCAGAATGCAGGTGGCGTACTACTCTGACCGGCTGCGCGATCCTGCGCTCATAGGTGTCGGCGAGTTTTCATCGAGGATTGGCGATGTTTTGCCTGATGTCTACTCCGGTACATTTACATATGAGGGACGGAACCTAGACACGCATGGACTGAGGTTGGTCCTGGAACGCCAGTTGACGTCGGATATCACCGCCACCGCAGATTATAGCTACGGCGGTGTGCTCGATCTGAATGGGGAGACGCCGACGCTCGAAAGTGTCCGCGCGCAGAGCGTTACGCGTAATCGCCACATGATCTCCGGAAAACTGAACGGCACGGCTCCACGTACTAAAACTCGCTGGATCGCTTCGTACGGTTGGACCAGTGGACGCGCGCTCACATCAGTGGATATGTTCAATGCCTCGGCCGGACAGGCGGATCCCTTCCTGGATATTTTCTTCAAGCAGCCCATTCCATGCACCCGCGCTCTCCAGGGCCACATGGATGTAGTGGTCGAAATACGTAATTTACTCGCCCAGGGATATGTGCCTCTAGTTGGCCAGGATGGACGAACCGTCTATCTGGTCCAGTCAGCGCGAGCACTGCGCGGCGGCCTCGCCTTTAATTTCTGATTTTTTACCTACGCTTCCTCCCGTTATCCCGTCCATTTCCAAACCATAAATTTTGTTGCTGGAAGACATACGCTTGCTTGATCTACAATCCCTGGCAACTGTCATTTGTTAAATCGCAAGGGGGCTTTATGAGATTCAGGTCTAGTCTTGGGTTCCTGCTGCTGCTCATCTCCACTTCGCTGGTCGCGCAAACCTTTCGCGGCACGATACTAGGGACGGTCACAGATCCGCAGGGCGCTGTCGTTCCCGGCACAAAGGTCACGGTTCATAACGTTAATACCGGGCTTGAGCGCGCCACGCAGACCAGCGCCGATGGCAGCTATTCAGTCCCCGAATTACCCATTGGCACCTACACTGTAAGCGCAACGCAAAGCGGATTCCAGACAGCCGTGATCAGCAATGTGGCGGTGGACGTGGCCGCAGAGAAACGCGTGGATTTCGTCTTTAGGACGGGCCAGGTCTCGGAAAAAGTAGAAGTCTCAGGGGAAGCGCTGCCACAGGTCGAGACTACAACGGACACTCTGGGCACAACCTTCACCGCCGAGCAGGCGAAGAACTTACCGCTGAATGGGCGCGACTTCCAAAAGATGATTTTTCTGACCCCAGGGGTAGCAGGCTCTCCCGATGAGATTACCGACTCACCGGGCTCCTTCGGAATTTTTTCCATGAACGGAGCCCGGGGGCGGTCCAATAATTTTCTACTCGACGGCACGGATATGAATGATGGCTATCGCAATGATCCGGCCATCAATGAGGCGGGAGTGTTCGGTACGCCTGCCACCATTTTGCCGGTCGATGCAATTGAGGAAACTCAAATCTCATCGAACTTCATGCCAGAGTACGGACGAAACGCCGGCGCGGCCGTAAACATCGTCACTAAGAGTGGTACCAACACTCTGCACGGCTCCCTAATCGAATATTTTCGCAACAACGCGTTGGATGCCCGGAACTATTTCAACCCGTCAACTCAGCCCAAAGCGCAATTCCACAATAATCAATTTGGTGGATCACTCGGTGGCCCGATTGTTAATGACAAGACTTTTTTCTATTTGAATTATGAAGGTCAGCGCGAGAGGGTCGGAGTGGTAACCCTGGCTAATGTGCCCACAGGCACCGCGCCCGATGGCTCTCTTGATCCTTCTCAGTCGACGAATCCTGTGATTCAGCAGCTTATTGCGCGGCATCCCTGGCCGGCACCGAATCTAACCGGTGGAAATTTCAACGCCTCAGTGATTTCTCCCTCTTACAACCGCGTCGATAGCATGATTGCTAAGATTGACGAAAACCTCAGTTCTCACCATTTACTGTCCGGCCGCTACTTTTTCGGGGATAGTTCTCAGGCGTTTCCCCTGGCTCTTACAGCAAGCGGCGGCCAGCTTCCCGGGTTTAATACTTTCACACCCACGCGCGTTCAACTCGTTTCGCTATCGCATGTGTGGACTCTCTCTGGAACCAAAGTCAACGAATTGCGCTTCGGCTGGAACCGGTTTGCGGAAGATTTTCTTGCGCAGGACCGAAGCTTTCATCCCAGTTCGATTGGGCTGAATGTGGGAAGCGGACTCGCTGATGACGGCCTTCCAATTATCTTGGTCAGTGGGTTCTCGCAACTCGGCGCAACCAGCGGAGATCCTCGCGGACGCGTGGACAGCAACAATCAGTTGATCGACAATTTCTCGTGGAAGGCGAATAAGCACGACATCAAGTTCGGCGCGGAGTATCGTCGTACAACAATCAAGCAGTACTTTGATAAATACTTCCGAGGGAAATTAAGTTTCGACGACTTGGGCAGCTTTCTTGGCGGTACGCCCAGCACCGGCTTCGGTGCCAGCTTCCAGTATTCCGGTGACACGCTGCGCCACACCGGAGAAAACAGCTACGGCTTTTATCTGCAAGACACCTATCGCGTAAGTCCGCGGCTCACCTTGAACTATGGCTTGCGATGGGATTATTTTGGCGTGGTCTCAGAGAAGAATAATCTATTCAGCAATGCGACGACCGCTAATCCTGTAACTAACACTTTTGTCCTGACTCAAGTGGGCCAGCCGGGACTCAGTCGTCTGTACGAGCCAGATCACAAGAATTTCTCCCCTCGCGTAAGCGTCGCGTGGGACGCGACTGGCCGGGGCAAAACAGTTCTTCGCGCTGGATGGGGTTTGTTCTACGATGCTTTTTCGCAGGATATTTTTCTGGGGCATCTGCCCTATCCACCGTTCTTCGATCCAGGTCCGGCTTACAATCCGGTGGGACCCGAGCAAATCATCCCTTCCGCAAATACCACCGGGACTATCAACGCCGGCCAGCCCGTCTTTGATGCCACAGGCTGCGGCACGGTCGAATGTGACATCTTCACCGTGGACCGTCACATCCACACGCCCTATATGGAAAACTACAACGTGAACCTGCAGCAGCAGCTTAGTAGCAAGACCGTCCTGCTGGTGAGCTACGTGGGGTCGCAGGGACATCATCTGTTCCGGTTCCGTGATATCAGCCAGCCGAATCAGGCAACTATCAATGCATCCGATGTCGCGGTCGCGCAGGCCAACGTCAACACCGTGAACGGGCTTCCTTGTTTTCCGGCAGGTGGGCCGGGTTGCGGAAATAGCTATGGGGCGCCGCGAACGTTTGACTTTCCGTACGGCTCCTTCTACATCATGCAGGAGGAGTCAACCGCAAAATCCAACTACAACGCCCTACAGACTAGTTTGCGCGTTAACCAGTGGCGCGGGATCACATCAATTGTGAATTACACCTGGTCCCACTCTCAGGACACCGCCAGTGATCTCGAGGATTTTGAGCCGAATGCCGCACAACCCTATGACAGCACCCGCCCGAATCTGGAGTATGGGAATTCGAATTTCGATGTCCGTAACCGATTTACGTGGGTTTTCGGATATCAAGTGCCGAGCATGGGATCGGGCCGGCTTAAAAATGGCTGGGGATTTTCCAGCACCATTACGCTACAAGGTGGTCAGCCATTCCAAATGAACTACAACTTCGAAGACGACTTCAGCGGAGCGGGCGAAGGCATTGACCGTCCGGATGTGGTCGGACCAATCGTGTATCACAAGCACGATCCCAGGAATTTCATCGACCTCAGCTCCTTCGCAATTCCATGCACGTTGACTAGCTTCGCCATCGCAAGTCCTACCGGCACAGCTGATGATTGCGTGCCCGGCACCCGGCACTTCGGCAACGAACGCCGGAACTCGCTGGTTGGGCCTGCTTTTAAAAATTGGGAGTTTGCGATTTACAAAGACACAGCCATTACGGAACGGCTGAGTATGCAACTAAGAGCGGAGTTCTTCAACCGTCTGCATCACCCGAATTTTGCCAGTCCTTGCCTGCCGCTGTTCGCTCTTGGCGCAACCGGAGACGTCGGTATTGGTAATCCGTTCCTCGGTGGTGGCGGGCCACGCGGGATCCAACTGGCGGCAAAGTTTACGTTTTAGCCTCACTCGCGGAATGATGTCATTCCGAAGACGTTCAGGTCTGAGGAATCTGCTTTTCGGAGAAAATAGATGTCATTCCGAACGCTTTAGCGGTCAGGAACCTGCTTTTCGGGAAAATAAATGTCATTCCGAACCGCTTTAGCGGTGAGGAACCTGCTTTATCTTAAATAGTTTTACCTTCCGCTATAGCGATTCGGACCGACAGTATTTTTGGCGGCGATTCTTTTTACCTATCGGTTCTATTTCTCCGCCCTGCCCAAACATCCTGCTTTAAATGAACGATCGTCGAGACGGTGCAGCCTTCTCGCCATTTTCGGCTGCAGCAGGCGGAAGTGGCGAATCGTTAACAAGTATTCGGCGATGAACCATAGCGGCTGGTCGCTGGTCATCCAACTAAGGCGGTCGAAACGGGCGAGGTTCACGGGATTCGAAAATGTTCGCAGCGTGCGCTCGGCCCGCTGATTAAAGTACAGATCAAAATAACTCATCACGAGTTCTCGCAAAGTCCTATATACCGGCTCGCGGTAACGGCAGCCGGTGTAATTCGAATTCGCAATTGCCCCCCAGTGGCCGCGCTGTTTGTACACCGCAATCACATGGTCAGTGTCGTGCTCTGCCTCGAGATCGATGATGAGTGGCGGGTAACCATTCACTTTCAATGCGGCAGCAGCGAATAAAGCTCCCTCAAAACAATGAGAAGTGTTTTCCCGCAAAACGCGCCGCGGGGACCACGCGGTATCGGCAAGATGATAGGGCTGGGCGTTTAGAAATTTCTGGATTCCGTAGGGATCTTTCAGGCTCCGCAGCTTACGAAGTTCAGCGCGCGAGAAGCTTTCGTAGGAAGCCATCATTCCTGACCGAGTTTATCGGATGATCGAGACGAAGGCATTAACGATACAGGCGACCCATCTATCCGAATAGTTCTCCCAGTTCTCGTGGTTCATCTACGACAACGTCCGGCGGAGCCTCGCACAACGTGTGTGGCGCGAAGCCATAGGTAACTCCGCAGGTCGCGATTCCGGCGTTGCGGCCCGTGAGCACGTCGATCGATGAATCGCCGACGATCATGGCATTGGCAGGCGACGTGCCGGTTTCGCTCAGAAGAGTTTTCGCGCCTAATGGATCGGGTTTTTTAGTATCGAAGCTATTGCCGCCATAGACATGGACGAAAAAATCTGCCAGCCCGAGGGCCTCGACGATTGCTCGTGAAGGGTTCACAGGTTTATTCGACAGCACCGCCATTTTCCGGTTGGTGCCGTTTGACTGAATCTGTTGCAATGCTTTTGGAATGCCCGGGTACGCGTGGGTGTTATCAAGCTTGTGTTCGCGATAGTATGCAAGAAAAAAATCCAAAGCCTCTTTTACAAATTTTTCGTCATTAGGATCGCCCAACGCTCGCCGTACGAGCATAGGGGCTCCATCGCCCACATACGAAGCCACAACTTCTCCTGGCAGCTCCGGACGATTGAACTTACGCAACATCGCATTCACCGAATGAATCAGGTCGAGGCGGGAGTCGATGAGAGTTCCATCCAAATCAAAAATCACGAGTTTTATCGAGGCAGGATCAAACTGCCGGTTAAAACGAGGCATGAATGAAGAATAGCAATTCATCAAACCAGCCGTCAGCTCTCATCGCAGGGTGCCTTGGCCCCTGCTTTCAAGGAGGTAATACAGAGTGTCCCCAGCCGCTTACGGAAAGCTAATGGTTGAAAGCTGGGGCTGATTTACAATGTCTTTTCGGCTCCAAAAACAGCTCACGCCGAACTCTAATAATGCCGACCCGGGGCCACGGAAAATCCGGCGCAGTTGCTGAGGCCAATAAGGCGGGCAAGACCTACGAAGGCCTATCGCGGCAGCAACTTATCGACCTTTATCGGGTGATGTACACCTCGCGGCGCCTCGATGACCGCGAGATCATGCTGAAGCGCCAGCAGAAAATCTTCTTTCAAATTTCCGGAGCTGGCCACGAGGCGGTGACTGCGGCCGCCGGCTTCGCCATGAAACCTGGATATGACTGGTTCTTTCCCTACTATCGCGATCGCGCGTTGTGCCTCGCGCTCGGAACTACCCCGGATGAAATGCTGCTGCAGGCTGTTGGCGCGGCGGATGACCCAAGCTCCGGCGGCCGTCAGATGCCGTCACATTGGGGATACAAGCGGCTGAACGTTGTCACGCAGTCCTCATGCACCGGCACGCAAATTCTTCACGCGGTCGGGTGCGCTGAAGCCAGTCGCTATTTCATGATGCATCCTAACGCCGGGCAGAAGGTGAGCGGCGATTACCGCGAATTCAAAGACGTGCAGTTTCATGGCGACGAGGTCACGTATGTGTCGCTCGGCGATGGCACCACCAGCGAAGGCGAATTCTGGGAATCGATGAATGCGGCTTCTAACCTGCGGCTGCCGATCGTGTTCCTGGTCGAAGACAACGGTTATGCGATTTCCGTGCCGGTCGAAGTGCAAACCGCGGGCGGGAATATTTCGCGTCTGGTTTCTAGCTTTCCCAATTTTCATTTCGAAGAAATCGATGGTACTGACCCAGTTGTCAGTTACGGTGCAATGTCGCGAGCAGTGGCGCATTGCCGCGCGGGAGTGGGTCCATCGTTCGTTCACGCGCATGTGATTCGTCCGTATTCGCATTCGCTATCCGATGACGAGAAACTCTATCGGCCGGACATCGAGCGCGAACGCGATGCCGCCCGCGATCCCATTTCGCGCATGCAGTTGTTCCTGATTCGCGACGGCATTCTTGATGAAAAGGCAATCAACAAGCTCGAGAAAGAAGTTGACGATGGCTTGCAGGCTGCGGTGGACCGCGTGCTCACTGCGCCCTTGCCGCAGCCGGAAACCATTAAACAATTTTTGTACTCTCCAAGTGTTGATCCGACTTCGGCCCAATTCGATCGCCAGATAAGCTCTGGCGAGGGCGCCCGAGCGACGACAGACGAGAAGAAGCCTGCTCCGAAGACGATGGCCGATCTGATCACTGCCACATTGCGTGATGAGATGAAGCGCGATGAGCGCATCGTGATTTTTGGCGAAGATGTGGCCGATTGCAGCCGCGAAGAATATTTGCGGCAGAAGATGGTGAAAGGGAAGGGCGGCGTCTTCAAATTGACGTCAGGCCTGCAGTGCGATTTTGGTTCTGACCGCGTTTTCAATTCACCAATCGCAGAGGCCAGCATCGTTGGGCGGGCAGTGGGCATGGCGGTGCGCGGGCTGAAACCGGTCGCGGAGATCCAGTTCTTCGACTACATCTGGCCGGCGATGATGCAGCTTCGCAACGAACTGCCAGTAATGCGCTGGCGCTCAAATGGCGATTGTTCTGCCCCTTGCGTCATACGTGTGGCGATCGGCGGATATCTCACTGGTGGCGCGATTTATCACTCGCAATGCGGAGAGAGCATCTTCACGCACACACCGGGTATGCGGGTGATCTTTCCTTCTAATGCGCTGGATGCTGCGGGACTGCTGCGCACGGCGATCCGCTGCGACGATCCGGTCATGTTCCTCGAGCACAAGCGGCTCTACCGCGAGAGTTATGGCCGGGCGCCATATCCAGGGCCGGATTACATGATTCCGTTCGGCAAGGCGAAAATTGTTCATCCTGGGACAGACCTGACCGTGATCACGTACGGTGCGGTCGTGCCGCGGGCTTTACAGGCGGTGCAGAAGCTGGATCGAGAGTCGGGACTCAAGATCGAACTCATTGATTTGCGATCCCTGAATCCGTATGACTGGGACACAATCGCGGCTTCGGTGCAAAAAACCAACCGCGTGATCGTAGCCTACGAAGACACGTTGAGCTGGGGTTATGGCGCGGAGATCGCCGCACGCATTGCCGATGAATTATTTGAAAATCTGGACGCGCCGGTGAAGCGCGTTGCCGCCAAAGATACCTTCATTGCCTATCAGCCGGTACTCGAAAGCGCGATTCTGCCGCAGGTGCAGGACTTGTATCTGGCCATGAAGGAATTAGCCGAGTACTAGGTTCTCACTCTCTCCGACCTTCCTCATCACATCTCCAGGATTCTGTCATTCCGAGCGGAACAACATCGTTCGCGGAGCGAACGATGTGTGGAGTCGAGGAACCTGCTTTTCTAAATTGCCGCCGCAAACTAGGAACGCGCTCTGCAGCTTACTAAAGGCAGTTTGGCGGAGAATTCCTTCGGCACATGGTCCTTCAAGCAAACAGCAGGTCCTTCGACTTCGCGGAATCACTCGCAAGCGAGTGACTCCGCTTCGCTCAGGATGACAGCGAAGGAAGGTAGCCGAAAAATAAGGCTCTATCGAATCTGCCGTTGAATTTCTTCGCGACTAAACTTCCAGCCTCGTGAATTACCCTTTGGCTCACGAGAGAGCCGCTCGAATTGGAGCGCTTGAGCGCGGGCCGTTCCCTTGGAAGTCGCGGTTTCGTAGACACGAAGTTCCCATTCTGGAAGCGACTCCCCATTGGCAAGCTTCCTCGCCGCAGCTACCCATGCCTGGTAAGCATCTTCGCTGTCCATCTTTGTCCAGCTCCGACTAATTCCCTTAGCAAGGGCAAGTTCTCCGATAATAATTTCGTCGAACGGGCAGTGAGGAGGGCGGATCGCTGCGTCGTCACACCAGCGGTATTTCAAGTACACATTCAGCGCCTTCTGCGCTCTTCCAAATGGAAATTTCCCCGCTTCGAGGATCTCGCCATGAATTCCGGTGAGATGGTCGGCCAAGCTCCGAATGTGCTGAATGTGGATCGGGTCGCTTACCTCTTCTCGATATCGTTCTGCAATCGTGCGCAACTGCGATCTGAGGCTGGCCCTCAGTCTTGCCTTTTCGTGTTCGACTAGGGCTTTCTTGTACAGGGAGTTGCCACGTGTCAGGCAATCCCTTATCGCACTCGAGAGGTAGAGGCTCTGTAGAAAATTCCTGACCCTAATGCTTTGGTTAGGAATCGTGCTGTACATACAGAACTCCTTGTCGCGAACGCAATCTTCTGCGCGGCAAACCCCATTCTAAAGGTATTCACCTCGAGCAAGGCGTGGTCTTCGAGTTGCATTCCTTTTTCCACAGCCCGATCCACTCAGTTCATTAGGGTTACCGTCACTTCGAACCACACCTGCAAACACCATTCCTAGTGGTCGCCTAAGCAGTAATCCGCAATTTGTTGAGCTTTTCAGACTGAGATAAATGAGCGGTACACCACCCTCTAATTTCCTATTGACACTAAAGCGGTTAGGCGTAAGATGTGGACAAAAGTGGTAGAAAGTGGCAAACACAGTAGAGGTCGTGGGTAGAAGTGAACAAAATCGGAGCGCCGGTGGATTTCATAGCTGACATCCCCAAAAATGGCCCGAATGAAACTGAAACAGTCCAACTCGTCACCGTTTTTGCCTCCGCTGTGGCTTTTGCGATCCGCCACTCTGATGGGCGAATTCGCCCTTCGTCCCATAAGCATATAGATCATGTTTCGCGGCAATCACCCAACTCGCGTGGACGAAAAAGGACGGCTCAAAGTCCCAGCCGAGTTCAAGCGCGTGCTCGACGAGAAGTACGGTCAGCAATTTTACATCACGAGCTTCGACGGGAAGGTTGCTCAAGTGTATCCCTTCGAGGAATGGGAGCGGATCGAGCAGAAGCTGGCAGGGCTCTCCACTTTCAATCCCACGAAGAAGAAGTTTCTCGACCGCACGAACTACTGGGGTCAGCAAGTAGAGATGGACGGTCAAGGCCGGCTCTTGATTCCGCAGTTGCTGCGCGAATCGGCGCAGATCAAGGGCGAAGTGGCCGTGACCGGGCAGCTGACATATCTGGAAGTTCGCAACCTGGAGCAGTATCGCCGGGAGATCGAGGAAGACAAGTTCACGCCTGAGGATGAGAAGACGCTCGACGAATTGGGCATCTAGTGGGCGAGGGTTCAACAACCACCCCTCAGCGGGGTGGACATGGCAGCAACGAGTTTGGCCATGTTCCGGTTCTTTTAAAAGAAGCGATCGACTTTTTAGCCGTCCGGCGTGGCGGGACTTATATCGACGCCACGGTGGGCCTTGGCGGGCACAGCTTAGAAATCGCAAAACGCCTCGGCGCACCGGGTCATTTGATTGGCCTCGATAAAGATCCGAAGGCGCTGGAAATCGCAAAGAGCGTCCTCAGTCGCACGTCGCACGTCGCACGCGAAGCAGCCGAAGGCTGGCCAGAGATCGAATTGATCCATGGATCATTCGCTGATTTGGCGCACGACGAACGACGCGAGACGCACGACGGGATTCTGGCCGACCTGGGCGTAAGCAGCCTGCAGTTCGGTGATCCCGCGCGCGGCTTTAGTTTTCAGGCGGAAGGGCCATTGGACATGCGGATGAATCCCATGTCCGAGCCCACCGCCGAACAAGTGGTAAACCAGTTCGACGAGCGCGAGCTTGCCGATCTGATTTACGAATTCGGTGAGGAAAGGAGGTCGCGGAGAATCGCCAGAGCCATTGTCCGGTCGCGGCCGATATTGACGACTGCCCAACTAGCAGCCGTGATTTCGACCGCGGCCCGGCCAATGAATCAGGCTGAACGCAGAATTCATCCCGCGACGAGAACCTTTCAAGCTCTCCGAATATTCGTAAACCGTGAACTGGACGACCTGCGGAAGTTGCTTGAAGCAGCGCCGCAGTTGCTGACACCGGGTGGAAGGCTGGTGGTGATTAGCTTTCATTCGTTGGAAGACCGCATCGTGAAAGATGCGATGCGGGAAGGTGCAAAGCTGGGGAAATACAAGTTGCTGACAAAAAAGCCAGTGACGCCGAGTGATGAAG
>QHZX01000163.1 GCA_003224835.1 Acidobacteriota bacterium
TACCTGTTGTTTGTAAGTAGAAGGATTGGCCGATGATGTTAATGCCGCGGTCGTATCCGATTTTGTGGCTCCGCTGACCAAAACTGTCGCATTACCCGCAGTGCTGGGTTGATGTGCGTCGGCAGCGGTAATCATCTGGCTCCCGTTTGTGTTCAGGATTACCTCGCCGACAAACTTGTGGCTGCCTGCGTCCGCGGTGGTAAACGTATAGTCGCTCGGGAGCGTGGCAGCGGAATCGCTGCCGGTGAAGTGCACAGTACCGTGGTAAGTGCTGCCATCACTGTTCGCGACCGTGGCGGTGAGGTCGAAGGCGCTTCCTGCGGAACTGGCAGCCGGTGCTGTAAGGGTGAAGATCAATGCACCGGGGGAGACACAGCCTGCATTGTGGTTGGCGTTATATGCCTTTTGCGAAAATTCCTGCTGAAAGGTGTAAGTAACCGAATCGAACGTGAAAGTGTCGGTGTTTTGATTGCACATATCACCGATCTCTCCATTATTTGCGTCATACCATCCGAGCGGAGGACCAAAAACTGACACAAGTCCTACCGCAGCATCGGTTGTCGCTTCCGCGTACTCGTGACTGCTGGCGCTACCAATATTCTGGAACTCTGTCCCTTGGCCGCAACCTATGTCGCAACCGCTTCCTGTGCCGAAATCCGGAATGACTCCGTAGGGAACGTCTTTAGCGTTGCGACTCAAGGTGCCGTGATAGGCGCAAAAACCACCGGCGACGCAACTCGTCCCCACACTAGAATCAGAGATAACCAGCCCAGGGGGGAAGTACACAAAATAAAACGTATTTACGTTTCCGCCATCGTCCGTGGTTGGCGGTGGCAATGTCCCCGCCGTGATCTGCAGCTGAAGCTCGTCTTGGATCTGTGTGTCACTGATTGGAGAACCGGAATTGGCGGAATGCGGATTAATCACGAACGGTGAACCTGGATGAAGGCTACCCCGTCCGATTCTCTGGTTGGTGCTTGCAACTCCCTTCTGACTTCCGGCGGTCGCAGTTATGCCTGCAGTGTTGTATTCCTGAAGCATGTCAACAAATGTGCTATCTGTCAGGGCGCCTAGGAATTTGCTTACGCCAATGCAGTTACCTTGCGAATCCATGCCGCCGCCGCAATCAACCACACTGCTGACCGTATTTTTCCAATAGACCACTACGACATCTGGATTGGAGATAACCGGCCCACCGTAATAACTAAAGCTGCAGGTCCCCGGATTGCCCAATCCATTTACACAAAATGGCGCTGACGCGGAAGCATTCGTAGCGTTCCGCTTTGCAGTTCCGGCGCTCTTCGCCACAATATGCAGCGGGTGTTTGGCGGAGGGGCTGCCGGACAGTACTACTGACTGCGCGCTCGAATCTTGTGCGCTGGCCGCAGCGCCGAGCGCCAAAAAGCAAGTCACATAAACAAAGCAGTGGATTCTGAATGGACGTGTGCTAAGGGCAGGGGACACGACGGGCATATTACTCCTCAACGCGTGAAATGCTTTTGTTCCGGAGGTACCGAGGGCCGCTCGATCGGAGGGACTTCAGGCTCCAACTTTCCCGAAAGTCTATTTCAGAGAAGCTGGGTTTTCAATGACAAAATACAACGCTGGTGTCTTCGCGATAAAGTTCAAATGTGGCTACTAGCTCCTCATTCAGGGCCTTCGACGTTGGCGGCTCAGTTTTGGATTTCCCGCGGTTATGCACAGGAGAACCATTCCAGCACCTCCTTTTTCCTTGACGGGCACGGTACATTACATCATCCAGGTCTGGCAGGACAGCATGGAGAACGCGTGTTGCCAACATTAATAAGGTTCAAATTCATAAACCAGTATCGGAGTGCCGCGAATGGAGTGTTATGTCTGCATTCATTGCCATTTTTATCAGCCGCCGCGAGAAAATCCATGGCTGGAAACGGTTGAGTCGCAGGATTCCGCAAGTCCTTATCACGACTGGAACGAACGGATAGCGAGAGAGTGCTATCTTCCCAACGGCGCTTCGCGCATACTCGACGCCGAACGCCGCATCGCCAAGCGCGCTCCAGAAGGGTATCAGCGCATCCTCGATGGCGATCGCGAGAGCCAGAAACTTTTTTCCGGACACGGCGCTGCTCTCGCGCAGGCTTACAACCACACCATCCTTCCGCTCTCGAACTCGCGCGATAAGCGCACGCAGATTCTTTGGGGCATTAAAGATTTTCAGCATCGTTTTTCGCGTGATCCCGAGGGTACGTGGCTCCCGGAGACGGCGGTAGATTTGGAAACCCTGGAAATTCTTTCCGCCGAGGGCATCAAGTTCACGATCCTGGCTCCGCGCCAGGCAGCGCAACTACGGGTCGATAAAGATTCACCGTGGATTGATCTCGAATACGGCGCCGATTCACGGCATCCCTACGCATGCACCTTGCCGTCAGGACGCACAATTGCCTTGTTTTTCTATGACGGCGGGCTTGCAACAGCCGTAGCTTTCGAGAAGTTGTTATTCAGTGGCGAGAATTTTGCAAGGAGACTTCTCAGCCATTTCGATCCAGAAGGCGATTCCGCACAATTGATGCATGTTGCCACCGATGGCGAAACTTATGGCCATCATCATTCTCACGGCGATATGGCCTTGGCATTTGCTTTGCAGTACATTCAGGAAAATAAACTAGCCCGCCTGACAAATTACGGCGAATACTTCGCGATGAATCCGCCGACGCGGGAAATAAGGATCAAAGAGAGAACTTCCTGGAGTTGTGCGCACGGCGTTGGCCGCTGGGAAAGCGACTGCGGATGCAATGCTGGAGGCGGTCCCGGCTGGAACCAGCAATGGCGGGGCCCCTTGCGCGATACATTACTGCTGTTCTCGATCGGTCGACTTCAAATGTGAGCAATTTTCTCACTCAGCATTCAACTCGCCGTTTGTCAGCCGATGACGCGGTGCGCGCGCTGCGTCTGCTCGAGTTGCAGCGGCATTTGATGTTGATGTACACAAGTTGCGGCTGGTTCTTTGATGAGCCTACTGGGCCTGAAACGGTACAGGTGTTGCAATACGCGGCCCGCGCTGTGCAATTAGGGCAGCAGCTATTTGGAAGAGACTATGAACAGGAATTCCTGAAACGACTCGAACTGGTACACAGCAACATTCAGGAATTCGGGAACGGCCGAGAAATTTACGAACGCTTCGTCCACCCTGCGATGCTGGATCTTCCCGGAGTTGCGGCCCATTACGCAATCAGTTCCTTCTTCAACGGTTATGACACGGCAGGCTCCATCTATTCCTACGAGTCAAATCTGCGCGATGTAAACATCTTCGAGAATGAAAAAGTAAAACTTGCTGCGGGGACGGTTGAGATCAGGTCGCGGATTACTCGTGCACAACTGAGTTTTAATTTTGCCGTGCTCCACGGCGGAGGCCATAACCTACGAGCCGGAGTTTGCGAAGCTCACGATGAGTTTTCCGAATTCACGAAGCAAGCGAGCGGCTTCCTTACGAAGTCGGGCTTTAATGGTTGCTTGCGCGCGCTGGATCAGTACTTCGGTGCAGAAACCTATTCGCTCAAGTCGTTGTTTCGCGATGAGCGACGGCGCATTGTGACGCAGATTGTCGATCACACGCTCGCTGATATCGATAAGCTCTACGGTGACGTGTACGAGCACAATGTGACCCTGATCGGCTTCCTGCGCGAATTAAGTATGCCCTTGCCGGCAATTCTGCGAGTCTCATCTGAGTTTGTGCTCAATAATGCAATCCGGCGCTGTCTGAGCAGCGAGAAAATTGACTTCGAACGCTTGCGACTTCTCATTCAAGTGGCCGCACAAAGCGGCATTGCTGTGGATGGTTCCGTGAAGTTAAGTTTGCGCGAGCGTCTGGATCGCACTATGGATCGCTGGTCAAGCGATCCCTTTGTGCTACAAACTTTGAGTGAACTGGCAACTCTGGTGCCACTAGTTCGCAATGCGCCATTCGCGCCTGATCTCTGGGAGGCGCAAAACACCTACTGCAAGGTGATGAATGCGATTCAACGTTTGAACGAGACGAGCCCAAGCGAGACGTGGGTTCAACTCTTCCGCACGCTCGGGGAGAGCCTTGGAATTGCTGTGCCACAAATATCTTGCGGCACCGCCATCGAAAAGAAATTTCCTGCTGCTTGCGCACCGCAAGCGCTTGAATTGCAACTCAGCGTCCCCGGGGATTAGCGGGACTGAAATTGCCAAACTGCAACTCAATGCTGAGTTGCTGAGTCAGGCCGGGTGTCAAGACCCCGTACACGAGTTGAAGACACAGCCGCCGGTTTGGATCCCAGTAGAGGTGTTCCCAGCGGTTCCCATCGTTGCGGCTGGCTGGCGAACTCACGGGGGGTACACTTCACGTACTTCTTGAATACCGAAGCGAAGTATGCAGGATTACAAAAGCCGCAACGCTCCGCGACTTCGGCAACGTTCAGCCGGGGATCGAGAAGAGCGCGTTTTGCCAGCTCGACTCGCTGCCTTATCAAGAACTGCTCCAGGGTCATGTGGGCAGTCCGCCGGAAGACGCGGCTCAAATGTCCGCATGAAAGATGAACGGAATCCGCGAGCTGCTGAATCGTAAGCCGGGCCGCGCCCTGTTCCTCAACCAACTGGCTTATAGCGAGCACAATCTTTTGCTCACGTTGGCTGAATGCAGAAGCCGTTTGCTGCGAAATAAAATCAGCGAATTGCCGGAATGCCTCGCAAGCTGCGAAAGCTGTAGGAGAATGTAATACGCCGCCGATTGCCTTCTCCTTGGCCGACCTGATTCGGGTTGGTTCTACGCCAATGCTGGCGCTTTCCAGCGCCAGATGCTCAATAGCCCAGGTAAGCAGGGCGCGTGACTGCTGGATTTCGCCCGGAGAATGATCTGCAGGCATTACCAGGGCCAGAAACTCCCGCATCATACTGGACACGCCGCTGCCGTGGCGGATTGCCTTTACCAATCGAGCCATGACTTCGGAAGGCTGGACCTTCACCGGTTTAGGATCACTAAAAAAGGAAACCGCAGCGCCGCCCGAATCCAATGCCGCACAAGCCTCTTGGTAGGCCTTAAGCAATTCTGTCGGCTGCCGATGCTCCTCACTCACACCTATGCGTGCACTGGCGGTCGCGTGTGAACGCACCTTCGCAAGAATGCTCTCGGCTATTTCTTCCAGCGAGATTCGGTTGTGACTGCGATTGCGCGCCTCGTGACTGGTGAAAATGCATATCTCTCCCGGCCGTACGACCGTAGCCAGGGAGTCCGGCAGGCTCTGGCAAAAGTCCTCGACCAGATGCGAGAGGCGATTCAGGGTAGGAGCGAAACCGGCGCCCCGCCGGGGAACATCCGAACGCAAGTTTTCGATTTGTAAAACCATTACCCGCTCCGGGATCCGATGCAGTCCCGCACTGTACGCAAGCGATTTGAGTTCCTGCAAGTCGCCAAGCTCTCCGGAAAGCAGAATCGATGCCAGTTCCTTGCGGTCAAGGCTCATGTCCCGATCGTGCTTTCTTTGGAATTCGCTGATTAGCTGAAGACGTTTCCATGAGTTCGAAATGTACCGGGCCATGAGTTCCAGGATTCGCACCATCTCCGAGACCTGGGCCTGGTCAACGACTGGTACCTGGTAGTATGCCGCTTCAAGGCTGGTCAGATTGATATGAGATTGCCCCGCGAGAGTTTGGCGCACGAGGCGAAAACCTCCCGGCGTGGGTGGCGTAGTCAAAACTTGTCCGGAAAAAAGTGTTCCCAAATACTGGCCGTCGCATATCACCGGAACCGCAATGTCCGTAAGTCCAACGTGGCACCCATATACCTGAGTGCAACCAGTCGCGCGGCACCGCTGCTTTGCCGGAACGTCAGAGCGGGCACAGGTCTCTTCCTCGTGAGCGCCGAAACCGTGAACCAGGTCGCAGAACAACGTACTTGGGGAATTGCGGTTCGCTCCCGGACTTCCCGCCGGCTGCAGTTGGACCAGAGCGTCTCCAGTACCTACCCGGCTCTTGAATTTTGCCTTTAGGGGATCAAGTTCTTCATCCTCTTCATGCCACATTAACTCTACGTTGCGGATAGGACTGGTGTTATTGAGAAGCAGAAGGAAGTGTTTAAAGAGTTCCAAATCCTTCTGGAATTCCCGCTTCAGAGCTCCGCTAAGAAATGACTGATGTTTTTTCAACCTGCGCCCCCGGCGTGCGGAGAGAATTAAGTACAGAAAAAGAATGGAATGCTGCTAAAACGCAAGAATGGTATCACTTATCCGATGTTACGATTGAAAATTTTGATTAGGAGTGAGCGCGAATGGTGAGGCCGCCGTCTACGATCAGGTCGGTGCCGGTAATGAAGGCCGAAGCGTCCGAAGCCAGGAACAGGGCGGCTTCGCTGACATCGGCCGGCGTCCCACGACGTCCAAGGGGATGAAGTGCGGTAGTCTGCTCCGCCAGCGACCTGGGATCTGAGTGGGTACGTAAATATTCATCCCAGAGTCGCGTGTCTATGTATCCCGGAGAAACGCAATTTACACGAATGTGCTTGGGGGCCAATTCCAAGGCTAGATTACGGGTCAGAGCGACCATAGCGGCCTTAGAGCATGCGTAAGGAATTGAGGCAGGGAAGGCATGGCTGGCGTGAATAGAACTGATGTTTACGATCGCCCCGCCAGATTCTGGAAACAGTGGAACGGCGGCTTGCGTAAGCAGAAAAGCGCCGCGCAGGTTCACATTCAGGACTAAGTCCCAATCCGCCACCGTTAGCTCCGTCAGCGGTTTCTCCATTTCAATTCCGGCGTTGTTAACTAGAACGTCTATTCGATCATGATATTTCCGCAAGGCTCCCACCGCGTTGTGGATCTCAGTGGGTTCTTTCAGATCGGCGCGAAGATACTTCACCGGTAGCGACTGGTTTTTATCGGTGAGTTGGGCGGCTGCTTCGTTGCCCTGTCGAGCGTCGCAGTCCACAAGAAAAACGCACGCTCCCTGTTGCTGAAACAGGCGGGCGATTGCGAAGCCGATTCCCTGGGCGCCGCCGCTGATCAGGGCCACACGCCCGGTCAGCTTCTGCTTCAATGCCTCACTCATATTTGCCCACAGAGAGTATGGAGGCGAGTCTTAGCATTATCGACCTTGCTCCTCAAGGAAGACGAGTTCCGAGCTGTTTTGCATAGGCAGCGTCACCGTGAGTCCCGCATTCATGAGTTCTCTCCCGGTGGCAGTCCGATCAGGAGAGCTGTGATCGTAGAACTTGAGGCGGTAGTGTCCGACGGGATTCAAGCCGTTCAGCCTATAGGTGTGCGATTTCTCTGCTTCAATGGTTCCGCGGAATGCGTACACTACTCCACGTTTTTGCGATGCATCCCAGTATTCCATGCCGTCCCAGTGCACTCCGTCGGGCCGCGATGAGATGTGATACAGACTAGCATCGCGAATCAACGGGCGAAGCTCTTTCTTGTAAAGCTCAATCTCTTTCTTCGCTTCCATGTGCTGTTCCGCTGACCACGAATTGGTATCGATCATGATGGTGAGCCAACCCATCATGCCGCTGCGCAGCATGTAGCGGAAGTTTTCGATACGAGGGGTCGGCCATTTCTCGACGTAGCTTTCGAGCATCGCGGCAGGAAGTACGTGGCTGGTGTCATAGAAAGCGCGCCGGTTCGAAAGCGGATCATAAGTGTCAGTGATGGAGAAATAATCTCCATGGGCGGCGCTGCCGAAGTCGACCATCCTTCCGCCGTCATTGCAAATTTCAAACAGCAGACCGGGATGGTTCTTTCGCATCTGGGAATATATGTCGTAGTAGGCTCGGACTGCGTGGTAACTGACGTCG
Source organism: Acidobacteriota bacterium (assembly GCA_003224835.1). Lineage (GTDB taxonomy): Bacteria > Acidobacteriota > Terriglobia > Terriglobales > Acidobacteriaceae > Gp1-AA145. The sequence continues at coordinate 7,787 of QHZX01000163.1, forward strand.
GTCGAATTTGTGCTATCGACCCAGTACGATCCCCAGGCTTTGTGAATGCATTTGTTCAGGGGATCGGGCGCGGCATGCGGGTGATCGGAACGATCACATCCGTGCGCCACCAGATATCCGTCGTGTTCGAGCATGTCGAGATGATAATCGGTGACGATCCGCTCAACTTCATTGTGTGCCCATTGCTTGGCTTCAGGCACGCCCAGGTCGATCGTTTGCCCCTTGAACGGCTCGGGCTGCCAGTCCTTCGGAATGTCGGTCACCATCCAGTCACGAACTTTTGGATCCCGAGCGTTGAGTGCCCCAGGTCCAGTGGACAGCCCGGCCTGAGTCCAATCGACCCAAAGGCCGAACTTCAGCCCATGTTGGTGCGCGTTGTCCGCGATAGTGGCCAGTCCATGGGGAAACTTTTCGGGATTGGGATACCAGTCACCGACGCCGCGAAACCATCCTGCGTCGATATGAAACATGTCAACACCAAGGTCGGCCGAATCGCGAATCATGCGCGAGGCAATCTCTTCGTTCACTGCCATGCCGCCACCCCAACTGTTATTCGCCACTAATGGATAATTGCTGTCCTTCCAGGTTTCGGGATTGCCGAGCACCGCCCGCACCCAGCGTCGCAACACATTGCCTGCACCGTCAGACCCATCGCGAAAACCGCCGAGAAATACTACTGGAGTCTCAAACGATTCGCCCGCCTTTAGTCGCGTGCGGAACGGACTGGGGTCCGGATTCAGCCCGACTGTTACCTGTAAAGAATCTTTTTCTCGTGATAATGCGATTCGCGTGCGACCGCTGAACTCGATCCCCGCATACCAACCAGAGGAGGAATCTTTGCGTTCGACCAGCGACCAGGGAATGATCTCGCGGGGCTGATCGTTACTGAGGTCTCCGTAAGTGCTGGAAGTACCCGTCCAGTGATAGCCCCCGGTAATTGCGACTTGATGGGTACCGACAGACGAAGGCGTGTTCGCGCCTTTCTCCACGAAAAGATGTTCCACTGTCGACTGTAGATCCACCTGCCAATTCGCAGCCAAGCTGTCCTGCATCGGAATCCAAATTTCCTGATTGTCGAGATTCTCGATGCGTATTTCGTGTTCAATTGGGCCGTAGGCCTGGCGAGTCTTCCACTCCCATGTAAGACGCAGATGTGGTGAAGCAGAATCGTAAACGAAGGCGACTCGCTCCCCGCTAATCTGGCTGGCTTCGCGATTGAAACTCCACTGTACGGGAACTTTCTTCTCGGATATTTCTACCGAGGCAATCAAGTTCTCTGACGCGCGGTTCTCCCATTTGGGCAGCCCGGGAGGGAGTAGTGAAACAATTCGAGGGGCGGTGGCGCCAGCTTCGAAAACAAGCTCGGTATCGGAAGTTTTGAGTTGAGCATTGGTCTGTCCCAACGCAGTCAAATTGAAGGAGAAGCAAAGCAGGCCGATCCAACTGACACGAGCGTCTGACATGAATTTAAGAGCTCCGGATGAACACGGAGCCAGCCGGTTCGAACCAAACTGGCCCCTCGGAATATTAGAAGAAGATACGCGCGCCAATCTGCATGATGCGCTGGCCCGTCTTACCCTTCACCCCACCGAACGTGGCGTCATTCATATTGTTGTCAATCTGATTGAAATTGGCATGGTTAAAGATGTTTTGTGCTTCTAAGCGAAGCTCAAAGTACCGCGATCCCTCGGCCGAGAAGGGGAACTTCTTCAACAACGTCAAATCGGTGAAGACACTGCCAGGATTTCGTATGTTGGGATAAACGAACGGTGAATTAGCCAAACCAAAATCCGGCGTCCTCACAAAAGCGTTGGTGTTAAATACACCTTGATTATTGTTAATGAAGTTTCCATTTGCATCCATCAGCGCACTGGAGTAGTTGGTCGTCTTCAGGACCCTGACCCCAGGGGCAAGAGACTCGCGGAGTGCTGCGCCCGGAACCGTTTGGCCGCCTGGGACACTCGGCACTTTATATCCGAAGCTGTCGCCGTTGCTCATGAGCTGACGTCCTCGACCGAACGGAAGCTCGTAGGAGTAATTCAGTAACCAGGTTTGCGGCAGTTCATAGCCCGCCACACCGTAAGCCTCCATCAGATTATGCGGGTTCTGCAGCAATCCACTCCCAGCTGGGCCACCGTGCTGAATGTCTTTACCCCAGCTGTTAGTCAGCGTTTTGCGAATGCTATACGAAGCCAGCAAGGTCAGGCCATGATAGCCACGGCTCTGGATCTGCAAGTTGAAAAAATTTGATCGTGAGCGTCCCCAGGTTGCCTGTCCCGGCGTAATACTGGAATACTGCGGGGAAAGACCCAACAACTGGGAGAGTTGAATGGTCGGTTGGCTATTAAAAGTCTGGGACTGTCCAAAGAATGGATTGGGCACCTGATCAAACAGGTGCTGCCCCAGTGAATAGTCCGCCAGTGGAACATTGTTAGTACTCCATCCCCAAAGCGGCATCAGAAGATGGATTCCGCGGATTCCCGTGTAGTCCGCTGTCATCACCCAACTGTTTCCGAGTTGCCTCTGAACGCTAAAATCCCACGTGTAATCCTCCGGCGACTGAAAGTGGTTAATGGTCGAGGCCCCGCCCTGATCTGGATTTGCCGCCTGCCCGAACGTCTGGAAGCCATACGCCTGATTCGTACGAATCGCAGGATAATACCCGAGATTAGTCCCTCCAGCTTGTGTGGGAAAGGTTCCCAGACCATGATCAAATCCGAGTTCGCTGATCCAGTTCTGTCCGTCAAGCGAGGAAATTTGTCCCATGGTGATGGTGTTGTAGTAGAAGCTAAACCAATCCGTGGAAAGTCCGTTCAGACCTTCATCGATGATTCCAGCGCTGCCATGCAATACCGTCTTGTCATTGAGAGCGTACGCTATACCAAGCCGGGGCTGAAAATTATTCAAATCTGTTTGATAGAGATTTTTTTGCGGATACTCCGGACTGTGTAGTAGCACCACGCGTCCGGTCGCACCCTGAGAAAGCCAGGCGGGTTGAGGCAGAGACGATAATCCCGGCTCAGCCGAGGTCACTTGCCCCCAGTTCCAGCCTGCATTCGGCGTCAAAACGTTCCTGGCGTTCATGTCATACATAAGTGGCGACGCTTGACCTGGAGCGAAGCTCTTGGGTGAACGTGCGCCGTCGTGGTCCCATCGCAAGCCCAACTGGACAGTCAGCTTTCGATTCACCTTCCAATCGTCCATTGCATAAGCGGCTTCATTGAAGCCATACGGCGAAATGTTCCAGTTGCCCCATTGAAATACGTGAGACGACCCCATCATCAATTCGGCCAGCGGAAAACCAGTTGTTGTGTCCCCTGGGTTTTGCCAATCCTGCATCGACCCGCCGCCATTGTTGATCCATGCCACGCCGGTGTGATCTCCGCCGTTCTCGTTGAAGCGGTAGTAATACTGTTCATAACCGACCTTGATGGTGTGACGACCCATCACTTTCGTATACCCAACGGTCGCGTTTTCGGTCTGATTGATAAAGGTGTCAAACTGCGACCCGCCTACGCTGGAGAATCCTTGAGAACCAGGCACAGCTCCGATATTCAGAACTGGAGGAATCTCTCTCGTTGTGCGCGAAGGGTTGCTGGTGATTAGAGGATCAAAACCCCATTTAGTGGTGTCGATATTCGGGTCCGGATCCGATCCGTCTCCCGAAACACCGTCGCTGTACAGCTTGGCGACTCCGAACCCCAGGTGCGCATCAAGGATTGACGTGGGGGAGAGTACCCAGTTGTATTGCAGACTTCCGGTCACGTCGTGGTCGTAGGTAAATGAGCGCGCCGCGTGCGCCCATGGTGCCGGGATGTTATTAGTCATGTGGGTGCGGCTGACGCTGAGATTCAGGCGTTGGTTGTTCGAGAGATTTTCATCGGCGCGCAGGAAGAATCGATCAGTTGGCCGCGTTACCGCAATGGAATCCACGCGATTGCCACTATAGCCGTCTGGTCCAGGAGTGTGATTCGGCAAAGGCCACAGAGCCATGTAGTTAGCAAATAGCGCACTCTGCAAAGACAAGTTTTGGTTGCCGGCAGGGCAGGTTCCACCCGTGATATCGGCTTGAGAGCAAATCTTACCCCCGACTAACCCGTTAGCACCCACCGGAGCGCCGGGAACACCGGCATACTCTGGCCGCACGCCACCTGAAATGTGAAACGGATCAAAAATGGAGGCGTAGTTCGGGGTCCCAGTCGGGCCGTTAGGAAATCCTATGATGGTCTGCGAGAAATCGCCGTTACGCTGCAGTGCCGTTGGGACAGTTGTTATCGCAGCCTGTCCGATGTTGTAGCGCTCCCCCTCCCAGCCGAAAAAGAAAAAGGTGCGGTTTGCGCCGTTGTAGACATGTGGAATGGAAACAGGTCCGCCGACTGAGAAGCCGTAATTATTTTGATGAAATGGCTGTAGCGTCTCACCAATTGAATTGTTCTGCCAGCCGTTGCTGTTCAGAAGCTGATTGCGGAAATATTCAAAGAGGCGGCCATGAAAATTGTTGGTGCCGCTTTTAGTATTCATAGTAATAACGCCGCCAGAATACCGCCCATGATCGGCAGTCAGTACGCCGGTCTCAACGCGAAACTCTCCAATACTGTCCGGAGTCGGAATTGCACGATTCACAGCATTAAATTCAGAGTCCTGCACAAAGTTACCGTCCACCAAAATGGTGGTGCCGTTCACTTGCCCGCCTGAAACCGCGTATGAGTTGCCATTATTGGCAATGAGGTAAGTTGCATTTCCCAGCGTGGAAATTTGGTCGCTGAGTGGTCCCCTGCCTTGGACTTGCGGAATGACTTGTGTCAAATCGAGGGAGTTGCGATTGAGCTGCGGGAGCTCGGTGATCATTTTATTGTCGAGAACCGTAGACGCGCTGGACTGGTCCGACTGCAACAACGGCGCTGATTCGGTTACGGTGACAACCTCTTTGGTGGTGGCCGGTTTCAGGTTGAAATCCAGCGAAAGATGGTCCCCGGTACGCACCGTCAGTCCGGGGCGTTCTACAGTGGCAAACCCACCTTTGTTTAACGAAACTTTGTAAGGCCCGGGAACCAGTTGGGAGAGGACGTAAATACCCGACCCATTGGTGGTGCCGCGATAGGCAACGCCAGTAGCACTATTAGTCGCGTCAATTTCCACGCCAGCAACAGCCGCGCCGCTCGAGTCCGTCACAAGTCCGGTGATTTGTCCGTTAGAAGATTGGGCCATTGCGCCTTGATTCGCAACAAGCAGGCAAAACAGGCCCACCAATGACAGCAACATTGCGAATTTGGACGCAAACCTGCGGTTCCCTGATGAATACATCTTTGTACCCTCCGACTCGATTGGTAGGACTGCAGTGGTGTCCGCGACTCGATCACGCGGTACACACAAAGGTGTTCAGCAAGTTTGGAACGAAGAGCTTCCCGGCTTCTACTCGAAAGAACGTTTTTTCTATCGTTTAACCAGCAGCTACTAAGGATGGCGTTTATCCGGAAGCGGGGGCTTAGGTTCCTCAATCTGCAGTCGTTGGTCTGAAGAAACATCTTTTAATTCCTGTACCGTTCCGTACGGCCAGTGAATCTCAAGCGAAGCTTTGGTCTCTTCTCCGAGTCCAAAATGAACTCGCAAGTCGCTGGAGGAAGCGTACCCAACACTGTTTGAGACGAATGCGACCTGAGTGCG
>QHZX01000164.1 GCA_003224835.1 Acidobacteriota bacterium
CCGGCTGTTTGGAGAATTGGTTTCGTGCTGCCCACCACGGAGAAGCCCACATCAGGGCTCCCCACATCACAGCCAATGCGAAACCCGGAATCAAGTTTGACAGCAATTGAGAATTGGGACGCACTGTCAGGAAGATGAGCCCAGCGCCTGCGAAAATGAAGACCGTGGCTACTATCAATCGATAAGCCCACTTAACAAGAGCGGAGCGATTACGATGGGCGATAAACGAATCGAAGAAATCCCGCTGCGTTAGCTCGTAGGTCACTTCCACGCGATGGATTGTGTCAAATCAGGAAACTTGGTGCAACGAAAATTTGCTGCGGTGACGGGACTGCGGCCTCGATCAGATTCTGCCACCAGTCGTTCGGTCAGTTGAGTGGCTCACTGCCCTGCGGAGCGAGTTGCAGCGCGGTGTCTTTTCAGCTCGCTCCTTCGGGCAAATAGACTCTGTCCCCAAAAGTGATGAGGGCATCAAAATTCGGTGTTGAGCCGCATGATTTTCTGACTCCGATAATTTGCGACATTGGCCTGGACTTGGGCCGTCGTAAGTAAAGTATCTTTGGCGTGATACACCCAGTCGATCTGTTCCACCCAGGTCCGGGGTGTCGACGAGTTGACGAGGCTGCCAGTGGGGAACCACTGATTGAAATCAATGGCCATGAGGGCAGTCGGGTAGTAGGTTGAGAACGACGCCACCAGCACGCCGTCCACGTAAAAGTGCGTGTTAACGCCATCGGCGTCGTCCACCACCAGTGTGTGCCAGCCGGCGTAAGAAGCCGCAATGTTGGTAGAAACGTTTTTGTGGGTCGTCTGCCAAAGCGTGAAGAAGAAGTGGGGCGTCAATGTCGACCCGAAACCATTGGGCAGATATTCGAAGTCAATCTCGCTGTAGGGACGGCTTCTGTAAGGGCTGATAGTGAAGAATGTCTGATACAGCTGATCGCCGTCAGGCCCCGAGTCCGGTGCATCTTCGAACTTCACCCGGGCGGCGAGGGTCCCGTGCAGGAACTTGAATGGGGTCAAAACCTCTGTTTGGATGCTCGTGCTTGCGGTTCCACTGGTTGTCGCCGCCATCTGCATCAATTCATTGCTTGAATCAGCGGGATCAGGGATAAACGTGATGTGCGTGGGATCCCAGGTTCCAATTCCAGGCCCGCCTCCGCCCGACCTGGGTGACCAGCCAAAGTTGAGCAGGTTGGAATCAGTCGAGCTTGTGTAATTGAAGTCGTCGAAGAACACGCTAGTCTGAGCGTTCGCTCTGCCAGCGAGCAGAACCGTCAGCGTCAGAAGCGCCAAGAAGAAGGTGAAAAAGCTGTTGCCGATTTTCCGTCTCATATCCCGCTCCTTTTAGCCCTTGCAAAGTATGCCACGTCAACACGTGCATGACTACTGAGACAATTACATAATCCCTTAGTGATGATGCGCACCCACTTCATTTCGCTACTCCGGACGTATTACAGCTGAATCAACCGTGCCCAGGAATTTTGTGGCGATTCCAAGGAGTTCGTTAGAAAATTTTGACGCTGTAAATAGCCACTGTCCAACCTGCTCGGCGAGACAGGGTGGAAAACTATCCAAATACTCAAAACAAATGAAGAAGAAGATAAAACATTAATGACTGACAATGTTAAGAATCGAGAGCTGCGGTCTCAGCAACTGGCGATATGCGAGAAATACGGCCAGCCATGCATAATTCCTCCTCCGGACTCAAAAATTGGCTTTGCGCTTAAGACGGCTGGCAAAGTGCCGATTAACGGGCTCCGACACCCGGAAAAAGCTGATACGAATGGCTGGTACATCTGGTGTGGAGAAGAGCTATCGAAAGCTCCTGATTTCTTTTCGCCGTTGCACACCGCTCACTTGCAAAAAAGATGCCCTGAGGCGCTTCAATTTCTTGGGTTACCGCCGGGATACAGATTTCTCATTGCTGGAGACTACGTGGATGTTTGGTACGACCCAAGTCTCTTAAATGTCTGATAAGAAAAAGCCACCCGGTGGTAACCTCTGGCACAGAATTCTGATTCCGGAGATTTACCAGCAGAGGTGTAGCATTTTCCCCTCAGCCCCATATACCCCCTCTCCTGTTTGACCCAAATTTTCTGCGACCTGTAAGATCAAAGCAGCACTCAGCATTCAGCACTCAGCATTCATCCGCGGCAGGTCTGACGATCGACGCTGCAGGCTTGCCGAACGCTGATGGCTGAGTGCTGAACCTTTTCATGCCTGAGAACGTGACCAAAACCGAATTGCCAAAAGCATACGAGCCCTCGGCCATCGAGACGCGGTGGGCGGAATTTTGGGTCAAGGAGAAGCTCTTTTCCGTTGCCACGCCGCGCGAAGGGGACACGCGTCCGGTGTTTACTTTGCTGCTGCCGCCGCCGAACGTGACCGGCCGCCTGCACATGGGGCACATGCTCAACCAGACGCAGATGGACATCATTGTGCGCTGGCACCGGATGCGCGGCTTTGTCACGCTGTGGCTACCAGGAACGGACCACGCAGGTATCGCAACCCAGATGATGGTTGAGCGCCAACTGGCGAGCGAGGGCAAAAAGCGGACCGATCTTGGGCGTGAAAAGTTTATTGAGCGAGTGTGGGAGTGGAAACAGCTGTATGGCGGCGCGATCCAGGAGCAGATGCGGCGGCTGGGCGCGTCGGTCGATTGGGACCGCGAATATTTCACCATGGACGAAAATCTTTCGCGCGCAGTACGCGAAGTGTTCGTCAGGCTGTATGAACAAGGACTGATCTATCGCGGCAAGTACATCGTGAACTGGTGCCCGCGCTGCGTGACCGCGATCTCCGATCTTGAGGTGAAGCACGAGGACGTTGCGGGCAAGTTGTGGGAGATTCGCTATCCGGTGGTGGGCACGAATGAATTCATCACCGTGGCAACGACGCGTCCCGAGACCATGCTGGGCGATACAGCAGTTGCGGTGAATGAACGCGACGAGCGATACAAGCATTTGCATGGCAAGAAAGTTCTGCTGCCGCTGATGGACCGCGAGATTCCGATCATCACCGACGAACTTGCGCAGCCTGAGTTTGGTACGGGCGCGGTGAAAGTGACGCCGGCGCACGATGCGAACGACTTTCAAGCGGGGCTTCGACATAACCTGCCACAGATCGAGGTGATGGACGAGCACGCGCGGATGAATGAGAATGCCGGGGTTTATGCGGGGCTGGACCGGTACGAGGCGCGAAAACGCGTGCTGGAAGATTTGCGCTCGCAGGGATTTCTAGTGGGCGAGAAGGACTACACGGTCGCACTGGGAAAATGCGATCGCTGCGGGACGGTGGTTGAGCCCAGACTTTCAACCCAGTGGTTTATAAAAATCCAGCCGCTGGCGGAGCGCGCGATTCAAGTGGTCGAAAAGGATTTTGTGCGCTTTACGCCGACGAACTACCGGCAAATCTATTTGAACTGGATGCGCAACATTCACGACTGGACCATCTCGCGGCAGTTGTGGTGGGGGCACAGGATTCCGGCGTGGCATTGTTCATGTGGAGACATTGTCGTCGCGCGTGAAACGCCGAGTTCGTGTCCGAAGTGTGGGGGATCCGAATTAAAGCAGGATCCGGATGTTCTGGACACATGGTTTTCGTCCGGTCTATTGCCGTTTACATCGTTAGGGTGGCCGGAGGCGACGCGGGATTTGGAAGTGTTTTATCCGACGTCGCTGTTGATTACGGGCTTCGACATTTTGTTTTTCTGGGTCGCGCGCATGATCATGCTGGGCTGCTGGTTCATGGCGCCTCCGGAAAAACCCACAGGCCATGTGGGGACGGGCGCCCTCGCTCGTCCAGCTGAGCGAAGCCCGGGAGAGAATGGCGAGCGAAGCTTGACCGCCCGTATGTGGGCGTCCGGGGACACACGTGCATCTTTGACCGATGGCGACCTGCGCGCTTCCGTGCCGTTCCGCGAAGTTTATATTCACGCTCTGGTGCGGGATGCCGAACGACAAAAGATGTCGAAGACAAAGGGCAACGTGCTTGATCCGATTCAAGTGATCGAAAAGTACGGCACGGATGCGACCCGCTTTACGCTGGCGGCCATGTCATCGCCGGGAACCGACATTGCTTTTAACGAGAGCCGTACTGAAGGTTATCGAGCATTCGCCAATAAGATTTGGAATGCCGCGCGTTTCATGTTCATGAATGTGGAACGGATCGATCCAAACTTGCGACCGGGGCTGAAGGGCGAAGGCGCCCGTTCCCACATGGGCATTGCAGGATTTCGGCAAGTAACCCTGGAAGACCGGTGGATCCTCTCACGCTTCAACAGCGTCACAAAAAATGTGAACGATTCTCTTGCGGCTTATCGGTTCGATGAGGCCGCCAATGCAATTTACGATTTTTTCTGGGGCGAGTTTTGCGACTGGTATCTTGAATTAATCAAGCCGCGGCTTTCGCCTGAGTCGAAGGATGCGCGAAACACCTGCGCTAACCTGGTTGCATTGTTCGAGTCATCATTGCGGCTGCTGCATCCGGTGATGCCGTTCATCACCGAGGAGATTTGGCACGCGATTTATGACGGGAAGCCGCCGCTCAAGTCGCTTTCGCTGGCCGCTTATCCGCAAACCGACGAAGAGCAGATCGCTCGAACTGCAGAAACCGAAATGGCGATTCTGCAGGACCTGATCGCCAGTGTGCGGAATTTACGGGCAGAGCTCAAAGTTGAGATGAAGCAGCGCGTGCCGGCCGAGATTTTTTCGGAAGAGCCGGCAATCCGCGAGCTGATTCAGAAAAATGCCGGCGCATTGGAGCGGCTGGCGAACGTCGAGCAAGTTCGTTTTGTTGATGAGTCGCTGGCGAAATTGCCGAGTGCCCGACATACGAGCCGCTTCGATGTCCGCTTGATTTACGAAAAAAAGGTTGACGTGGGCGCGGAACGTGAGAAAGCAACGAAAGAACTCGACCGTCTGGAAAGAGAAAAGAGTAACGGTGAGCGGCAATTGGCGGATGAGGGCTTCATCAGCAAGGCTCCGGCGAACGTGGTGGAGCAGCGAAGAGTCCGAGTTGAAGAGTTGAAAGGACTAATTGATAAACTCAGAAACAAGCTGGGTGAGTTGGACCAAAATCGCCTCAGCGGCTAAAGCCAGAAGTCATTGGCAGGCTGGCGGCACGGCTGAAGCCGTGCCCGTCCCGGTAAACAGGTACTAATTATTTGGCGGGCTAGGGCGCCCGTCTGCCCACAGAAATATATATGGACTTCAATAGCCGGCGCATTACCGCGATCCTTGAAAATGCATTGCTCGAAGACCGAGCTACGCGCGACTCGACCAGTTACGCGTGCATCGATCCCAATCAGCGCGCTGCAGGCACCATTCTGGCGAAACAGGATTGCATCCTGTCGGGACTGGGCGCGGTGGCGCGCATCCTCGATGTGTACGCGATGCTGGACGGCGCGGTCGTGTCGCACTATGAGGTCACCAGCCATCCGGAAATTTTTGACGGTGTGCGACTGCACAAGGGGCAGACCATCGCCGCCATTCGTCACAATGCGCGCGTGCTGCTCTCTTGCGAGCGAGTCATTCTCAATCTGCTGCAGCGGCTTAGCGGTATAGCCACGCTGACGAGAAAATTCGTCGATGCGGTAGGGGGCACGAAGGCCAAAATTCTTGACACGCGAAAAACTGCGCCGGGCCTGCGTCCGCTAGACAAATATGCAGTGCGTTGCGGGGGCGGGCAAAATCACCGATTGGATTTATCGGATGGCGTGTTGATTAAGAATAATCACATCGCGCTCGCGGGGGGAATCAAGACGGCTCTGGAACGCGCGCACCGGAACCGGCGCGGCACGCAGATCATCGAAGTCGAAGTGCGCAACCTCGCCGAACTAGAAGAAGCACTTTTAAACGGAGCCGAGGCGATCCTGCTCGACAATATGCCGGTCGCGGAAACTCGCGCGGCGGTCGAGCGCTGTGCGAAATCCGAGCGCCGCATTCCGCTAGAAAGCTCCGGCGGAATCAATCTGGAAAATGTGCGCGCTTATGCTGAAACTGGCGTCAACTTCATCTCGGTAGGTGCGCTGACGCATTCAGCTCCCGCGGTGGATATGAGCCTGCGTATGGTCTCTGCTTCTTAGAAGCCAGCCAGATTTGCGGTCACGGCTTCCCTACCGCATAATTCCAGCATCGCCAAAGCAGCCTCAATTCGAAACGCGCGGACGAAAATATCCGCGACACAGGTTACGGAGCATCAGACGGATATTCGTCTTGGACGAATCATTCGCGTGCTGATGAATTACTCCACTACCGTGGTTAGCGGAACCAAGCTGGCGCAGGAGATCGGCACAACGCGTTCTGAAGTATGGCGCCTGGTGCAACAATTGCGGACCTTTGGAGTTGAAATCGCTGGACATCCGTCGAGCGGATATCAACTGACCGCTGTCCCGGACCTGCTTTTGCCAGAGATGATCCAGCCCCTGGTACGGGGCACAGTATTCAGTGACAACATTCATCATTATTACCGGGCGGGTTCGACGAACACTATTGCCATGGAATCCGCCAACGCAGGCGCTGCTCACGGAAGCGTTTTTCTCGCAGAGCAGCAAACTGCAGGCCGCGGTCGAGGCAATAATCAATGGCACTCGGCGGAATCGGCGGGAATTTATTGCTCGGTGATTGTGCGGCCTGCACTGCCGCCGTCAGAAGTTCTTGTGTTATCACTCGCTGCGGGATTGGCTGTGCGATTTGCTGTCCAGGAAATCGATTCGCGAGTCGTGCCTGACTTGAAGTGGCCGAATGATGTTCTAGTTGAGGGAAAGAAATTCTGCGGAATCCTGACGGAAATGAATGCAGAGGCGACCCGGGTGCGACACATCGTGGTGGGGATCGGCATCAATGTGAACCAGGCAGAGTTCCCGGGAGATTTGCAGCAGAGTGCGACTTCTCTGCGAA
>QHZX01000165.1:0-3094 GCA_003224835.1 Acidobacteriota bacterium
AAGGTATTTTCAACTCTCGCGGGCTGAGTAACTGGCACACGCAGACTTCTGCCGAAATTTCCATCACCATGCTGGCCGAAGATTCTTCCGGCTGGCAGAAATCGAATTCCCCTGACGTCACTAAGCTGAATCCGCAAGCCCTGGCGGAAACCGCCGCTAAGAAAGCTGTTGAGTCTGCAGGTCCACGCGAGATCTCCGCGGGGAAGTACACCGTTATCTTTGAGCCTGCGGCCGTGCTCGACATGGTGGGATTCATGTTTTTCGATTTCGGCGGACTGGCGATTCTGGATCAGCGGTCGTTTCTCAACAATCGAATTGGGCCTCGTCTATTCGGTGAGAACATTTCCATCTGGGACGATGTGGCACATCCGCTGCAAGCCGGACCATCGTTTGATGGCGAAGGAGTGCGCCGCAAGAACGTTCAGCTTGTCGAGAATGGAGTCGTTAAGCGGTTGGTCTACGCGCGAGCTACGGCGGAGAAGATGCGCAGCTCAGAGCATGCCGGCAAAATTGGCCCAATCGAGCCTACCGGCCATGGGTTTCCGATCCCCAATGAAATGGGCGAAGGCCCAATGAATATTGTTTTCGAACCGCCGCGCGACCCGAAGACGGTCGAACAGATGGTTTCCTCAACCGAACGCGGCATTCTGGTTACACGCCTCTGGTACATTCGCGAAGTCGATCCTTACGAAAAAATCCTGACCGGCATGACTCGCGATGGCACATTTCTTGTCGAAGACGGAAAGCTGGTTTGCGGTGTGCGCAACTTCCGCTTCAATCAAAGCCTGATTGAGATGCTCTCAAATGTGGAGCAGATGAGCACGCCAGTGCGCACCAGCGGAGAAGAATCCTTTGACATGGTGGTGCCAGCAATGAAGGTGCGGGATTTCAACTTCACGGAAGTGACGAAATTCTAACGGCAGCAATCAGCATTCAGGCTAGCGGCTGGCGTTGCTTCGACCCTTAGCAATTTCCATGCTTCCTGATATTGCCCATACTTGGAATTGCGCATGCCGGGCGCGAAAAAGAGGCTGATCTGGCCGGCAATTTGCGCTGTGGGAATGATGTACCAAACCCGCTTTTGAATGAGGTAAACGGCGGCAAAATCAAAGGCGTTATCGACGTAAGGACGATGGTTGCCGCCGCGGACCTGGCAATAATGGGCGTTATTGCGGGTATGGCTGGTTGATTTGACCTGCACGCGCAGGCAGCGGGCGGAGTGCTCGACGATAAAGTCGTAGGGTGCAGAGTCGCCATAAGGCTTGCTTACCCGAAGACCTTCTTCGGCGGCGCGAGTCATGAAATGCATCTCCACCCACTCGCCGCGTTGCTTGTAGTTTCTGAAGTTCAGCTTTGGATCTTCCATAATTCAGCCCCAAATAGAAAACGCGGCCCGCAAGGGCCGCGTCGATTATTTACTCTTATATATCTAGAGTAGCACGCCAGAATAGGCGATTGTGCCACACTCCCACAGTTTATTTCTACTAGCGCGTGAGCAGGTTAGAAGGAATTGGGCGCGCGAGGGGGCTTGACAAGATTTTTCCACAGATTAGGTCGGCGGCTGCGTTTCGTCCGTGCATTCTGCTCAGAATGGTCCTTCATCATCGCATCAGCACCAGCAAGCGGTATTTGTGTCTCGGCGACGGCTTCTCGCGCCCGCGGCTGCTTTCTTATATGTAACATCCACACGAGTCGTTCTCGCTCGGAACGCCCTGACGAAGCCGGTGCGGAGAATTCCCTCTTTGGTTCGAAATAGGTTTCCCTAGGCTCGCATGTTCACCTCCACGGCTGCTTAGCCGCGGCAAAACAGCCACTCCGCTCAGGATGACAGACGAGTGTTGGCATGAACTGGCGTGCTCCCGCCGGCCAGCCTCTACTTACCCGCAAGTCCATGTACCTCAAATACTTACAACTCAAAGGCCAATGACTTCGGTAACTTTCGCAGGCTTACTTTGCAATGTAATCTGCCCCTGATGTCCAACCAATCGGGCAAGTCATCTGGCGGTGCGAAGGCCGTGCGGTCGCGCTATGCAGAAGTGCAGAGTGCGGCGCGTTTTCCCATCAAGCTCCCTATGCACGTGAAGTCGCAGGCGGGCGAGTCTGACACGGAGAGCGACAACATCTCGGCCAACGGTGTGTTGTTTCAGCATGAAGTCGATATGGCTGTTGGATCGACGGTTGATTTCACGATTTCATTTCCCGCGGACGTGGTCGGCTCAGATGCAGATGTGAAAGTGCAGTGCCGAGGAAGAGTGGCACGCACCAGCGAACAAGGCGGCCGGCGGGGCGTTGGCGTAGTCATCGACGAGTATCGCTTTGAACGCCGCTGAGTAGTGGCAGGAAAAGGTAACTCATGGCAAGTGCTGGATTGAGCACGGGAGAAGCAAGAGTGGCCCCTCCGGAGATGGAGAGCACAGAACAATTCATTCGTGTGATCGTGGCCGACTCGCAGGCGATCTTCCGCGCCGGGCTGCGCAAAATTTTTGCGGTTGAAGATGACATCCGCGTAGTTGGCCAGGCGGAAACATTGCCCCAGGCGGTTTCCGCGGCAAATAAATTCTCTGCTGAAATTTTGATTTTTGAATCCGCGCTCGCGGAGAATCCTATTGACTCCGTCCAGGAAATTATGAAGAGCGCGCCTGCACTGCGCCTGGTGGTAGTTACCGAGGCGCCGGACCAAGAGCTTACGCTCGAGCTGTTCCGCCGCGGAGTGCACGCAATTGTTTCCCGCGAAATCGATTCTGATGCTTTTGTGGAATGCCTGCGCACGGTTGCCAAAGGCGCACCGTGGCTAGAAACGCATTCCATGAAGTGGGTGATGGAAGCGTACCGCACGCAAGGCAGCCGGCCACACGGCGGACGCTCGAAAGTGCAGCTCACGCCGAAAGAATCGCTGATCGTTTCCTGCGTGACTCAGGGAATGAAGAACAAAGAAATCGCAGCGCGCGTGGGGACGACGGAGCAGGTGGTAAAAAATTATCTGCGGAAAGTTTATGACAAGCTGGGCGTCGCCGACCGGCTCGAGCTAGCACTTTACTGCCTGAATAATCGCGTGGTGCTCGACCCGAAAGGTACGTCGGTGCAGCCAACCCAA
>QHZX01000165.1:3115-13496 GCA_003224835.1 Acidobacteriota bacterium
GCTATTCTCTTCCTCGCGCACTCATGAGTGGAAAATTCCAATTTAGAGATAAGGCAAACTTCGCAGCTTTGAACCCGTGCCTGAGTTGATTCAGCGCCTAAAGGCGAAAACTCTTGTTCCTGGGTTTGGCACGCCTGAAGGCGTGCCCTGATACTTTCATTTCACGTCGCAGTTAGCTACGCACCTCAGCGTTTGCATCTGTACTTCTGCCTTTTTGTGCGGGACTGAGCCTTCGGGCAGAATCATTAGCGACTGCGGACCATCGGCCACATTGAACAGGCAATTAAATTCCAGCGACTGCACACCCCGCTGCTTGCACGATGTCTGCTCTAAGACAGAGTTCGCGGACGAAGGATTCGCATACACCTGATCGGCTAGCTTCGATGGCATGACCGCGATCGTCATCGGCGCGGGAGATTTGAAGCGCACCCACACTTTCTGTGCGTCCATCTCCGGCGTGAGTACGTTGTACATCTTTGGCGTGGACGTAAGTTGGTACTTCTCTTTTACTAGCAGCGACCACTGAAATTCCGGCTGAATGCAATTGGCAACACAGTCCCATTCGTAATAGGTGATGCTCAGATCATTGGGAGAGATCAGCCGCCGTGCTTGACCGATGTGGCCAATCGCGCTGATACCGGTTATTACTGCGCGGTTCGGAGTCCGATCATCGTGTATCAACAGCACCATGGGTGTGCTTGGCCCCAAGTGGCATTCGTATGTCGTGCTGACCACGTGCTCGCGGATACAAGACAAGTTCATGTTCGCGAATGCCTCGGGGTGCTGCTGCGCATCAGTCCATGATTGTTCGGTGGCCATCGCAATCGTGACTGGCAGCGTTGAATGAATGTCAACATGCATGTTGCCGCCGTCATCGCCGGGATGATAGACGCGTCCCGCGTGGAAATCAGCGGGATCGAGCTGCGCATTCTCGTCACTGGCACGTACCCAATCGAAAGTCCGGGGAGCGGCAAACGCCGTAACGGAGAGCGATGCACAAATCAAAATTGCTGCGAGCACTGCATTTCGCATGTCTTTGTCCTTATCGGCCTCTCACATTAGACGATTCGGTTGTCGAGGGAACAAGGTTACCGGCGGTTACGCAGGGCGCTGTACTACCGGAAAATGCGTCTGGGCCAAAGCTGCCGGAGTGAAAACTGGCAAACTCTCCGGCAGTTTAGGCCATCGAATCTGCGCCCCACTTGGGCGCGAGAGTTGATGAATGGCTACAAATTCGAAGCTGCCTGATTTTCCCGATATTCCTCCGCGCAGGCCCGAGCACGAGCACGGCAAAGTACAAATAATCAGGAAGAGTAAGTTCCCCTGGCCGGTTCTAATTCTGATTGCCGGTGCGACGCTCCTGATTGCAATCTTTGCATTGCTGCCCCGAGCCCCACATGTGACGAAGCCACCCAGCGGTGCGGAGATCCCGAACCAGCCAACGGTTGAGCAAGTGCAGCTCACGAATTTGAAACTCGCGCCCGCTCCGGCTGGTGGTGCGGCATATATGACGGCAATTCTGCACAATACCGGAAACTCGGCAATCACCGGCGTGCAGCTCCAGGCGGAGTTCTTAGGAAGGAATGGGCCGGTACTCAGTACGGTTACGGTTCCGGTGCAAGGCCTTGTAGGCGGTGGGAATACTACTTCGCAAGACCTGACTCAAGCCCCAATCAAGCCCAACGAATCACGTCCGGTGCGTATTTATTTCGAGCACACTCCGCCGGGATGGAAGACCCGCCAGCTTTTTACCGCCGGGTCGGGGCCGGTTCCCCGACTCTGCGGCTAACCTCGAACTTCAACTTGCCGGTGCGCTTGTCGGCATCGGCGACCACGTGATCCCCGTGCAAAATTTCACCGTCGAGGATCTTCAATGCCAACGGATCCTGAATTAATTTCTGGATCGCGCGTTTGAGAGGCCGCGCTCCGAAGGTCGGGTCGTAGCCTTCGGTGAACAGCAGGTCCTTGGCCGCATCTGTAAGCTCGATTGAAATCTTGCGTTCGGCAAGCAAACGGCGCAAATCCTCGAGTCGTAGCTCGATGATCTTTACCAGTTGTTCTCTGCCAAGCGGAGTGAAGACGATGATGTCATCCACACGGTTCAGGAACTCGGGCTTAAAATGGCCGTGCAGCGCAGTCATGACTAGCTCGGTCGCCTTCGCAAAATCATCGGTAGTGCGCATGCTTTCCGCCTGCAAGTAGGTTGAACCGATGTTGGAAGTCATGATGATGATCGTATTTTTAAAATCTACTACACGGCCCTGACCGTCAGTCAGTCGGCCATCATCCATGATTTGCAGCAGAATGTTGAATACGTCCTGATGCGCCTTTTCAATTTCATCAAAGAGAATCACCGAGTATGGACGCCGCCGCACCTGCTCTGTAAGCTGTCCGCCTTCCTCGTAGCCAACATATCCCGGAGGCGCGCCGATCAGGCGAGAAACTGCATGCCGCTCCATGTACTCATAAACGAACCAATTGGCCGCTTGGGATCGCCAAGCCCTGCGCGTGAACGGCGAATCGCATTCGAGACACGCTCGACCGCAATGTCCTGTCCAACCACGCGCTGACGTAACCGGTCCTCCATCGTGACCAGTTTCTTGACCTCGCCTTCGAGCATCTTCGAGACGGGAATGCCAGTCCACTTGGAGACGATCTTTGCAATGTCTTCTTCGTCTACTTCTTCTTTCAGCATTCGCTTACCGCCGAAGCTCTCCAGCTGCTGGGTAACTCTTGCCAGTTCCTCTTCGGCCTGGCGAATCAGGCTGTAACGAATTTCGGCGACCCGTTGCAGGTTTCCTTGTCTCTCTGCCGCCTGTTCCTCAATCCGCAGCTGTTCGATCTGTTCCTTTACTTGACGCTGGCGGGCGATAAGGTCCTTCTCCTGTTTCCACTTGGCTTTGAGAGCATTCGCCTGCTCGCGGATCTCAGCCAGCTCCTTATCAATTGCAGACAAACGATCCCTGGAATTAGGATCGTCTTCTTTCTTCAGGGCCTGCTTTTCTATTTCAAGCTGCGTGGCACGCCGCTCCAATTGATCAATCTCGGTCGGCATGGAGTCGATCTGAATCCGCAGGGATGCCGCGGCTTCATCAATCAGATCGATAGCCTTGTCAGGCAGAAAGCGCTCCGTTATGTAACGATGCGACAGCGTCGCAGCCGCCACGATCGCGGAGTCCTTGATTCGGACGCCGTGGTGCACTTCGTAGCGCTCTTTCAAGCCGCGCAGAATTGCGATTGTGTCTTCAACACTCGGCTCGCCGACATACACAACCTGAAAGCGCCGCTCCAGCGCAGCATCCTTCTCGATGTGTTTCCTGTATTCGTCCAGCGTGGTGGCGCCAATGGCGCGCAGCTCACCACGTGCCAAAGCGGGCTTCAGCATGTTCGACGCATCAATGGCGCCTTCGGCGGCACCGGCGCCGACAAGCGTGTGCAGCTCATCGATGAAGAGGACAATCTTTCCTTGGGAATCTTCAATTTCCTTAAGAATGGCCTTTAGCCGATCTTCAAACTCGCCGCGGTATTTTGCTCCGGCGAGCATCGATCCTAAATCGAGGGCAACCACCCGCTTGTTCTTGAGGATCTCGGGCACGTCGCCAGAGACGATGCGCTGCGCCAAGCCTTCAACAATGGCGGTTTTGCCTACACCGGGCTCGCCAATTAACACTGGATTATTTTTCGTTCGTCGCGAGAGGACCTGCACTACCCGACGGATTTCCTCGTCCCGGCCGATGACGGGATCGAGCTTGCCTCGCCTGGCCAACTCCGTCAGATCTTTGGCGTAACGCTCGAGTGCCTGGTATTTTGCCTCAGGATTCTGATCGGTGATGCGCTGCGAACCCCGGATTGAGGTCAGGGCTTTCAGGATTGCGTCGTGGGTAGCGCCATGGCGCGAAAGAATGGCTTGCGCTGGATCGCCTTTGAGCTGGGTAACAGCCAGCAACAGGTGCTCGGTAGAAACGTACTCGTCCTTAAAAGTGTCGGCTTCCTTGAATGCCCGGTCGAGCAACTGGTTGGCAGCCTGAGACAATGACGCTTGCGCAGCGGCCCCGGATATTTTCGGCAGCCGTTCTATTTGTTGGTAAATGTCATTCAATACTGCCTGTACGCCGAGGCCAATTTTTTCCAGCACAGGAGGAACAATGCCCTCTTTATCTTCGAGCATTGCCGCGAGCAGATGTATCGGCAGCACCTCCGGATTACCGTGCTCGGAAGCCAGTTCACTCGCACGCTGCACCGCTTCCTGCGCCTTGACTGTGAATTTGTCCCAGCGGATTGCCATCTCGAACTCCTGAATTAGCTATTAGTCTTGAGCTGTAACTTTTTGCTAATGCTCAAGTCTGAAAAATAAAGGGAGGCTTTTTTACTACATTGGCCTCCCTCCTTCGGATTATTTAGTCGCGCGCTGTTATGCTGCGCGGCCTACACTCTTGGCTTCCTTGCCTTCGAGCGCCTTCTCACTGCCAACGTTCACTTTAATCTGCTTCGGCTTAGCTTCGGCTTTCTTGGCAAGCTGGATATTCAGAATCCCCTTGTCATAGTGCGCCTGGACGTGCTCTGCATCAACCGTATTCGGCAGCGTGAAGGAGCGGGTAAAGCTGCCATACTGCCGCTCAATCCGGCGGAAGTTTTCCTCTTTTTCTTCCTTCTCGAACTTGCGTTCGCCGTGGACGGTGAGAGTGTTGTTCTCGATGCGCACATCGATGTCCTTCTCATCAATCCCCGGTACTTCAATCTTCAGACTGATATTGTGCTCATCCTCATAGACGTCAACCGGCGGGGCAAACGTCGAGGTGGTCAGAGCCTCTTCGCGGTCGGTATAGGAGTCGCGGAACAGGCGATTCATGCGGTCCTGGAGCGTTGAAAACTCACGGAAAGGATCCCAGCGGGTAAGAACGGTCATGACAATCCTCCTGAATCGAAATCTAAAATTTGTGATTTGAAGGCTGTTTGCACGGTGGCAACTGCCTTACTACAAACACATCATAAAATGTGAGTGTGTTACTGTCAAGCAATGTATTTATTTATTTTTCTTTATGTTACAAGCGCAATAATGCACTTCAGGTATGCGGTTTCCGGTATTCCCAGCACAATCGGGTGGTCTTTGGATTGGCCGCGGTTTTCCAGAATTCGAACGATCCTGTGCGAATCCTGTGCGGCGGATGAGACTACCTCCAGAAGTTCTGAGCCGCTGACGTGATACGAACAGGAGCACGTAACCAAAATTCCCCCGGGCCTCACCATCTTCAGCGCTCTCAGGTTCAGCTCTTTGTAGCCGCGAAGCGCGGTTGGCAGGTCTTTTCTGGATTTAGCGAAAGCTGGGGGATCGAGGACGATGCTGTCGTACTTTTTTCCCTGGTCCGAGTAGTCACGTAGCAGGTCGAAGGCATTCGCCTCAATCCATTCGATCTCTCTGCCGTTTAGCCCAGCATTCCTCTCCGCCATTTCCAGCGCGGGACGCGAGCTGTCCACGCCCGTGACTTTCTCGCAGGTTCGCGCCATGTGAAGCGCAAACCCGCCCTGGTAGCAGAAGACGTCGAGAGCTTCACCGCGCGCATACCGCGCTGCAGCCGCATAGTTTTCGCGCTGGTCGAGGAATGCACCGGTCTTCTGTCCCCCGGCGGCGTCGTAAAGAAATCGCACACCGTTCATCTGAAATTCGGTGCTGGTGCTGGATGGTGGAGAGACGGCCGCCTCGTCCGTCCTGACCTCGGCGGAAAAGATTAAGCCACTCTCTTTTTCCGCCAGTTGCTCCAGCTGCCGCACACGCGCGTCCACTTTTTCGACGATTACGGCTGGCTGCAACTTTGCTTTGAGCTCCGAAACAACGACCTCGCGAATGTGTTCGGCATCCATTGCCTGCGTAAGCACCTGCATGGAGAGAACATCGTTGTAGCGGTCGACGATTAGCCCGGGCAGAAAGTCACCTTCGCTGAAGATAACGCGATAGGCGTTTGTGTCACGGACAAACCGCTCACGATAATCCAGGGCCCACTGGATACGCTCCCGCAGCAAGTGGTCCAGGTCGCCGACCGGGTGGGGCGAAATCATTCGCAGCGCGATTTGCGAAGCAGTGCTGTAGAGGGCAGAACCGAGGAGCCGAGGCCTTGTGGGCCGGACACTCTTGTCCGATAATTCCTGAACAGTAACCAACGCTCCGGGCCGTACACCCTTCGCATCGAGAATGTCCGACCGATACACCCAGACATGCCCCGCGCGAAGTCGATCTGCGCCACGCCGGGAGATGGCTACGATCGGACTAGCGCTCAGTTTTCCGGGCATGGGTTGAATGTTACGTCAGAGCCAGAGGATTTTAGATGAAGGGGAACTGGTATCGGCTCAGCTGGCCACAGTGGATGGCGCGTGAGCGGCTTCCTTATGGTGATGGCTAGCCGCTTCCGCTCGCGCGAGGTCTAAATCTCTCTGGAGCGCATCGAGCACGGAGCTGGGCAGCTCGTCGCCCCATTCCTCCTGTTCGGCGTCGCTCCAGTTGCCATTCAGGCGAATGGATTCCTGGATATCTTCCGGGAACGCCTGTCGATAGCCGCCTTCGCGAAGGAGCGTGTCTCCGAGCTTGCGACCGCTGGCGGCATCGAAAATGCGCCGGGCAGCTGCGCCGCTGGCATTTACAAAGCTCAGAAAAACTTCCCCGCTGTCCAGGTACTCGTTGCGGTAGTACCAGGCCTGACTAGCATCGATCTTGGGATGATGCCGCCGGCGAGTGTTCTTCTCGGCTTCTGGAACCGGCGCCTCTTTCGAAGGGTCGTAATAAAGGACCCGCTGGCACGAGTCGCAATAAAGCAGCTTCCCGCTGCGAACTTCGTTGTACATCTGCGGCCGTAGTGCGACCTGACACCCTGAACATCTTTGGTCAAGCACTTCGGCTAATCCGGATCCGCGGAATTTCGAAACCCGGTCATAATGCCGCAACAGATCGGGATCGACGGCAGCGCGCGAGGCATCCCGCTTCGCCGCCCACTCCGCCAGCTCTTTTTCATCTTGAGCTGTGCGCTCGCGAGCGATATTTTTCTCTTTCTCTATTTCGGCAGCCTCTTCTTTCAACTCGGCCTCGGCAGCCTTTACTTGCTTGTCGCGCGCTTCCGCGTTCACCATCAGCTCGAGGATCTTGTCTTCGTTCGCGCCAATTTCCTGCTCAGCGAACTGGATCTCGTGCATTAGGGCTTTGTACTGATCGTTTGTCTTGACCTCAAGGGATTGGTCGCGGTATTTGGATATTTTCTGCCGCAGGTCGGTGATCGCGGTTTCGTACTTCCGCCGGGCGGCCTCGTCGGCTTTCACCGCGCTGCGTGCTTTCTCAAGCTCAGCTTTGGTTCCTGCCAGTTTTTGTTCGATTACGGCCACGCGCCGGGGAAGTTCGGCGACTTCAGCCTTTAGCCGCTGGATTTCGCGGTCGGTGCGTTGCAGCGAGATTAAATGCTCAATTTCAGGCGACATGCGGAGGTATGAATCAATTTTAGCACGCTGGAAACAGCTCTTAGCCTGGGGGTCTTGGCCCGTGGCCAAATCGCGGTGGTTTTGGCTAAGTCCCAAAAGCTAAGAGCTAGAATGACAGGGTGACTCCGCATCGTACACAGATCGGCGACTTCGAACTCACCGCGCTTTCCGATGGAACCTATTATCTGGATGGAGGGGCTTTCTTCGGGATCGTTCCCAAGGTTCTCTGGTCAAAGCGGCTGCCGTCCGACGACAAGAACCGCGTGCCCACGGGTCTGAACTCGGTCCTGGTGCGCACCGGCGACAAGAACATTCTGATCGAGACCGGAGTGGGCAACAAGCTTCCAGAAAAGATGGTGCAAATTTACGGGCAGCCGGCGAAACTGCTAGATAATTTGCATTCCGCGGGCGTCTCCCCTGACGAGGTCGATATCGTCATTAATTCCCATTTGCATTTTGATCACTGCGGCTGGAACACGATTCGCGATGGCGGCAAAATCAAACCGACCTTCCCGAAAGCCAGGTACTACGCCCAGGAAGGCGAGTGGAAGCACGCGCACCAGGGACAGCGCGACACGGTTAGCTATCTTCACGAGAATTATGATCCGCTGGTTGAGAGCGGCCAGATGGAGTTACTGCGCGGCACTCAGGAAATTGTTCCCGGAATTTCGGTTGAAGTCTTTCCCGGGCACACGCGCGATATGCAAGCAATCATCATTCACAGCAGAGGCCAAACCGCCTGCTATATTTCTGATTTGATCCCGACCAGCGCGCATGTTGAAGTCAATTGGGTAATGGGGTTCGATCTCTATCCACTTGAAACCATCGAGAGCCGCAAGCGCTACTATTCGCGCGCCATTCCCGAAAACTGGCTGACCATGTTCACGCACGACCCTGAGGTTCCGTGGAGTTATTTGGGAAAAGACGAGCGCGGGAAGATCGTGGCGAAGGAATCGATCGCTCTGGCTGGCTAGGGAAAGTTTAACCGCAGAGTGCGCTGAGAAAATCCGCAGAGGTCGCCGAGCTGAAATTAAGGCACCAATTGCGCAGCTGACTGAACTGTACCGGAGCCGTTCGCCAGCCGCGTCTCGAAAAACTCTTCCACTCGGCTCAGAATCTCCGGCGCCATCTTTGAATCGTAAATGGCCTTTCGCAATCCCGCGCCGCCCGGCACCCCATGGGTGAACCACGAAGCGAATTGCTTCATCTTTCCTGTGGCGTCCGGCAGCTCTTCTTCAATCAGCATGCTGAAATACGTTCGGATCATCTCGTAGCGGTCGGATTCCGATGGCTCGTCGTAGGGCTTGGAAGAAGAGTCGTCCGAAAATGGCTTCTTCTTGAGGACGGACGGGAAGGGCATGACTTCAGTCGTGTCGCTTTGGTCATCCAAAGTCGGGGCTTTAGCTCTTGCGGCCTCAGCGGCTAAAGCCGGCAACGATGGGCGTTTTTCAGCACGACTGAAGTCGTGCCCTTCCCGATCTTGCGCTTCCCAATCTTTTCCTTCCCGATCTTGCTGTAGCCACGCGCAATATTGCTCAATTTGGCGGAAAATCCATGGATTTGCAGGCGCGGTTCGTCCAATCATTACCGCATCGCAACCAGTTGCCGCAACCATGGCGCAGGCGTCCTCCGGAGTGCGGATATCGCCATTCCCAATCACCGGAATCTTTACCGCGTCCTTTATTGCCGCGATCCACTCCCATCGTGCGTTGCCGCTGTATCCCTGTTCGCGGGTGCGAGCGTGAAGCGCAACTGCACACAGTCCGCAGTCCTCGGCGATTTTCGCCAGCTCAACGCAGACAATTTCTTCGTCATTCCATCCGGCGCGGAACTTCACCGCGGGGCAGCCCAGGTTCAAATCGACCAGATCGAATCCGAGGTCTTCGACAATTCGCGCGGCGTCGGCCATAACGTGCGGATCGCTGCCGAAAAGCTGCGCTGAAATCGGGTGCTCGTCTTCGTAGAAATGCAGGTAGCGCTTGGCTTTCTTGTCTTTGGCGCGCAGCACGCCGTCTGCCGAGGTGAACTCGGTCATGATGAGCCCACACCCACCCAGATTACGAATGAATCGGCGGAAAACTGTGTCGGTGACTCCCGCCATGGGGGCGAGCACGGTTGCGGGGGAAATTCTTACCGAGCCGATCTGGACCGAGTGCGGCACTCGGGCCTGCATGGGCATCGTCCTGCCCGAATTCGAATCGGCCGAATTGTCCCAAAACTTCTTCACACTATTATTGTAATGTGGACGGGCGAGCGCCCGTCCCTGCATGACGCCTTCCGTCCCGCTCTATGGGCCTGAATCTGTAGCTCTGAGTTCGGCGTCGAGGTCTGCCAGGGCCGCTTCGAGCATGGTGCGATGCTGCGGGTTCGAAGCCACTTCGAGCTGCTGCAAGACTCTCTGCCGCGAGAGCTCCAGCCCGCGACGCTTCTGCCGGGCGGCAATTTCTTCCGGTGTGAGTTGCTTGCCTTTTCGTTCGGATGAGGCAATCATTTCTTCCTGTTGCTGTTCAACCGACTTGCTCTCCCATCCACGCGCCATATCAAATCCTGCGTCGCCTTAAAACTGAAATCAAGCAACCTAAATGTTTTCCTAAAGCATCTCTGCTCGCGCCACGTATGTTCGTCTAAATTTTCGAGCAGACGAAGGAGGATTGAGATGCCACCATCAGCGACCGCCCGGAACCAATTTTCCCTTTGGCGTTTGGCCTGTGCAGTGTGCTCGTTTTTGGTCTTGTGCTCCCTCCCGGTGTACGCCACCGGGTGGCACACCAGCGGCGTGCAAATTGATAACCCATCCGGTGCACGGTTCGTGATCACCGGCATCAACTGGTACGGCTTCGAAACTACCTCTTCTGTTGCCCACGGTCTATATCACGAGGATTACACCTTTGTTCTCAATGAAGTGAAGCAGTATGGCTTCAAC
>QHZX01000248.1 GCA_003224835.1 Acidobacteriota bacterium
CGAATCCTCCATCAACCAGATAGTCGCTTCCCGTAATGTACGCGGATGAATCGGAGCACAGAAATACAGCCAGCGATGCTACCTCCTCCGGTTCGGCCATTCTTCCGATAGGCTGGGTCTTCGCCAGCTTGTCATACATTTCTTGCTCCCGGCCGGGATAATGTTTGCGCAGGTAGCCGTCTACAAAGGGAGTGTGTACGCGCCCCGGAGAAATGCAGTTGCAACGAATATTAAACGGCAGATAGTCGCGGGCTACCGAATATGTCATCGCGATCACCGCGCCCTTGCTTGTCGAGTAGGCGAACCGGTCCGCCAAGCCGGTTGACCCCGCGACGGAAGCCATATTCAGGATGACGCCGCCGCCGCTCGATTTCATGTGACCGACGCAAGCATAGACGCAGTTATAAAATCCCTTTACGTTGACCCGAAGCACGCGGTCGAAATCAGCCTCGGGCGTATTTTCAGCATTGCCGATGTGAGAGATGCCGGCGTTGTTCATCAGAATGTGAACACGGTTCCGCTCGAATATCTCCGCGAATGTCGTTACCACCGCTGCTTGATTTCCTACATCGCAGGCATGGGCCGAGGCGGCTCCTCCAGCGCTGGAAATTTCCGCTGCAACCGCTTCCGCATCTTTCGGACTGATATCAATAATGTGGACGGCGGCGCCATTGGCAGCGAACTTGAGCGCGATAGCTCGGCCAATTCCGCTCCCGCCGCCGGTGACGATCGCCGCTTTTCCGTCAAGCCGGAACTCGGTTCCGGCTCGATTGTCTATGGTCAGAGGGAGACTCCTCGCTTCCAGGGGATGAAATCCTCCTGACTTTTCTGCTCCGCTTTGGTGCGAACTTCTCCATTGGCAACTTGAATCACAAAATCCAGAATTTGTTCGCCCATGCGTTCGATAGTCGATTCTGCTGAAATGACGGGCCCAGTATCCACATCAATAATGTCGGGCATGCGTTTGGCCAGTGCATTGTTGGTCGATAATTTAACTACCGGCGCAATCGGATTGCCGGTCGGCGTGCCCAGTCCAGTGGTGAAGAGAACTACGCTGCAGCCTGCACCCACCTGTGCGGTGACGCATTCAACGTCATTTCCAGGGGTGCAAAGAAGATTCAATCCCGGCTCCTTGGAATATTCGGGATAATCCAGCACCGCTGTAACCGGCGATGTCCCGCCTTTCTTTGCCGCCCCAGCAGACTTCATGGCATCGGTCAACAAGCCGTCGCGCCTATTTCCGGGAGAAGGATTCATATCGAAGCCGGCGCCAACGGCCTGCGCGCGCTTTGCGTACTCCTGCATAAGATGAATGAATCGATCGCCTACCTCACCGTTGATAGCGCGATCGATGAGTTCCTGCTCGACGCCGCAGAGCTCGGGGAATTCCGCCAGAATTGTGCGTCCACCCAATGCGGCCAGCAAATCGGAAGTGTGCCCGATCGCGGGATTCGCGGAGAGACCGGAAAAACCATCTGAGCCGCCACACTTTAATCCCACGCACAACTGTGAAAGGGCCGCCGGCGCCCTTGTGACCTGGTCGGCATCGATCAGGCCCTGAAAAGTTTGCCGGATCGCATCTGAAAGCATGGCAAACTCTGAGCCGCTCTTTTGCTGCTCAAGCACGATCAGCGGCTTGTCAAAGCGCGGATTACGACGGGCGATCTGCTCCCGCAAAATGTCAACCTGAGCGTGCTGGCATCCCAGGCTCAGGACGGTGGCGCCGGCCACATTGGGATGGTTGATATATCCAGCAATCAATCCACATAGGTTGTTGGAGTCTTCGCGCGTGCCGCCGCAGCCACCTTCGTGCAAGAGAAACTTTATGCCATCCAGATTTTGAAAAAGTCTTTGCGGTCGGGAGTCTCTGCCGTTCCGCGGCACAGCGGGATTTTTGATTTCCTGAGATTTCCCTTCGCGGTAGAGTCTGGCCAGTTCAGCAACCTGGTCACGATAAAGCTGCGGCGCTGCGAAACCGAGCTCCTCCTCGAACGCCTGCTTCAGATTTAGTATGTTGCGGTTTTCGCAGAACACGAGCGGCACGACTACCCAGTAATTGCGGGTCCCGACCTGGCCATCGCTGCGGTGGTAACCCATGAAATTACGTTGCTGCCAGCGTGAAACATCGGGCGGAGTCCAGTGGTACTGGGCTTTCTTCTTGCCATAAGGCGCGGCTTCGTGGTGAATATTCGAAACTGTAAGCAACTCGCCCTGCTTTATCGGCTGCGAAGCTTTCCCCACCAATACTCCATACATAAGGACCGGAGCGCCGATGGGCAGATCTTGTGTGGCAAACTTGTGTTTCGCCGGAACTCGCGATTTCAGAGAATATTTCGTTCCGCCAAATTCCACTTGCTCTCCTTGATTTAAATCGGCGAGAGCAATTAGGACGTTGTCCCTTGGGTCGAGTTGGAGGACGTTGGGCACAGGATTCTAAAGGAAAATTCTAAACTAACGAACTCACGGTTGGGGCGAGGTCAATTTCCATAACCGTTGTGCGTTGCCGCCCAGGACAGCTTGGCGCCCCTGATCGGGATGGCCCTGGAGATAGTTGATCACCAGATTCATGACTTGAGCATAGGAAGCTGCAACTGTGCACACTGGCCAATCTGAGCCGATCATGAGCCGCTCCGGGCCAAAGCATTCGAAAGCAACATCGAGGTACGGCTTTATCTGGGCGGGCTTCCAACTCGTCCAGTCCGCTTCAGTCACTAATCCGGAAAGCTTGCAGTACACATTCGGGAATCCAGCCAACTCGCGAACGCCGGCCGCCCAGGATTGAATCTCTCCCGCCTTGATCAACGGCTTAGCGAGGTGGTCGAGTACAAATCGCTGGCTCGGAAATCGTGCCACAAACTCCGCTGCGACTGGCAAGTGTCGCGGATAAATCAAAATGTCATAGGTCAGGCCGAACTCTTCTAGGGCGCTGACTCCCCGGAGAAAATCAGGCCGCAGCAGAAAATGATCGTCCGGTTCACCTTGAACAATATGGCGAACGCCAAGCAGTTTTGGATTACGGCTGAGTTCTGCGAGCGTCGAATGCACGTCGGCCGACCGCAAATCAACCCATCCAATGACTCCAAGAATGAAGGCCGACTTCTCGGCAAGTCGAAGAAGCCATCTTGTCTCTTCGATGGTCTGCCGGGCCTGGACCGCAATGCACCCGTCAAACTTTGCGCGCCGAAGTTCCGGTGCCAGATCATGAGGGAGGAAGTTACGTCGAAGCACCTTCATGGAATCATCGATCCAGGCGTATTCACCCGGGTCGTAATTCCAGAAGTGCTGGTGAGCATCGATGTGCATGGCAATTTTCGGTAAGCTGTCCTTCCGATCGCGGCCGTAGAAGGAATTTCTAACACAAAGCACATTGATAATAGCGTCCGAACGGAATCGAAAACGTGGGAGCGCAAGCGCGACTCAGATTCCCACAATACAAAAATCGGGTAAAGTATTAGCCGATCGTCGGACGAATGTCCGACGTTTAGATAAGTCTTGCCATTCTAGTATCGGGAGTGTTCATGAGGCTCCGCTGGATATTTTGTTCCGCAATTCTCTTAAGTCAACTGTTAAGCGCCCAACCTGACGAAGGCAACAATCCCGCATCTTCGCAGCTGCTGGGCTACAGCTCGCAGAACTCGCAACAGCAGAAAGACTGGGAGAAGAGATTTCGGGATGGAATCGTTCCCGACAATATTCGTGAAAACATGCGACGCCTAAGCGCGCGGCCGCACAATGTCGGGTCACCATACGAGAAGGACAACGCGGAATGGATACTCTCGAAATTCAAAGAATATGGATTTGACGCGCGCATCGAGACGTTCAGCGTTTTGTTTCCTACTCCGAAAGAACGCGTAGTCGAATTGCTGGAACCCACTAAGTTTGTTGCAAAGCTGCAAGAGCCTGCGCTCCCGGATGACCCCACTTCGAACCAGGCTGCAGAACAACTTCCAACGTACAACGCCTATTCGATCGATGGCGACATTACCGCGCCGCTGGTGTATGTGAATTACGGCAACCGCGAAGACTACGATCGGCTCGACCGGCTGGGTGTTTCGGTCAAAGGGGCAATCGTCATTGCTCGTTACGGTGGAGGATGGCGCGGAATAAAGCCCAAAGTCGCGGGCGAGCACGGGGCCATCGGTTGCATCATTTACTCCGATCCAAAGGACGACGGCTACTACAATGGCGAAGATTATCCGTCAGGCGGGTGGCGGCCCCGTTTGGGCGTACAGCGCGGCAGCGTGATGGACACGGATTATCCCGGCGACCCGCTTACCCCAGGTATCGGCGCTACCGCCGACGCGAAGCGGCTCGCGATAAAAGATGCCAAAACCATCACCAAGATTCCGGTGCTTCCGATTTCCTACGCGGATGCGACTCCTTTGCTCTCGGCCCTCAAAGGGGCAGTTGTGCCCGAAGAGTGGCGCGGAGGTCTGCCCATTACCTATCACGTCGGCCCGGGGCCAGCGAAAGTGCACCTGAAAGTTTCCTCCAACTGGGACATGAAGCCCATCTATGACGTCATCGCTACCCTGCACGGATCTGACGATGGGCAGTGGGTGGTGCGCGGGAATCATTTCGATGCCTGGGTAAATGGCGCTGATGACCCTATCTCCGGGCAATCAGCGCTGCTTGAAGAAGCCCGCATGCTTGGCGAGTTGCATCGTCAGGGATGGAAGCCGAAGCGCACCATTATTTATTGCGCGTGGGATGGGGAAGAGCCAGGTTTGCTCGGCTCCGTCGAATGGGTCGAGGCCCACGTTGACGAACTAAAGAAACATGCCATTGCTTACATCAACTCTGACAGTAACGAGCGCGGCTTCGTGAGTGCCGATGGAACCCAGGATTTGCAGAGCTTTATCAGCGATGTGGCAAAGGACGTTCAGGACCCAGAAACCAAGATGTCCGTGTTTCAGCGTTCGCATTTAAACAAAATTGCGAAAGCCAAGAATGCGGAGGAGCGGAAGGATCTTCGCGGCCGCAAAGACCTGGTGGTTGAGGCGCTAGGTGACGGCTCCGACTTCACCGCATTTCAGGACTACGCCGGAATTTCCACCCTGAACGTGGAGTTCGGCGACGAGGACGATGGCACTCAATATCATTCGATCTACGACGACTTTTATTGGTACACCCATTTTGTTGATACGGATTTCGTCTATGGACGGGCTCTGGCGCAAACCATTGGCATGGGCATTATGCGGCTTGCAGACGCGGATCTGATTCCGATTGATTATTCTCCGCAGGCGGAAGCCATTTCGAAGTATGAAACAGAATTGGAGAAACTACTGAAAGACAAGCAGGACGAATTCGCTGAGCGCAACCTCGAGTTGCAAGAGGGCGTATTTAAGGCAACGAATGATCCGCGCAGGCCAATATTGCCACCACCAACAGAGGCCGTTCCGCCATACATGAACTTTGCTCCGATGAAGAATGCAATCGACCTCCTCAAGAAGAGTTCGGAACATTATTCAAAAGTTTTATCCAAGTGGCGGGAGCAAGGTTCGCCTGCGCTGCCGGCGGAAAAAGTGGGAGTAATTAACGCCGACTTGCTGCGGGTTCCAAGGCTGTTTCTGAATGAGAAGGGTCTACCCGAGCGCCCGTGGTTCAAAAATCAGATTTATGCGCCCGGAGCGTATACCGGCTATGGCGCAAAGCCGGTCGCAGCAGTACGCGAGTATATGGACGAAAAAAAATGGAAAGAAGCTGACGCACAGGTTCCGCAAGTAGCTCAGGTTATCGAAAATGTTGCCGCGGGCATCAGCAAAGCGGCGGATGATTTGGAGAGTGCTGTCGGCCAGAAGCAGTAACGAGCGTCCTCTCAGCCGGATCAGAAGTCGCGCTCGAACAACTCTTCCGATGCAATTCGATCTTGCGCCCGGTCCTATCGCGGAAAATACGCCTCGGGATGTTCCATGATCGACCGCAAATTGTTTAGCCGCAGGACCAGCGATTGATATTCCGAAACTGGCACCATGCTGCCGGGGTGCGTCAACGTGAGATCGGGATCGTGCATAAATGAAATCACCGCCTGGGCCGAGCAACGTTCAAGGGTTTTTTGTTTGACTTTAATCCACTGTTTGACCTCTTCGCTCCATTCCTCCGCATAAAGTGAATGTTCATCCCTTATCTGTCGTGCGGTAGCCTGCAGTTCTTGACCTTCGGCGATTGCGTAGAAGAGCTCGTTCAGCCGTTTGGAGAGCGACCGTTTGTAAAGAGTCCTCGATGCTAGTTCGTAGGCGATCAATAGCAGTACGAGTATTTCGCCGGCTACTATCAGCAAATCTACTGGTCTCGAGTTAGTGAAAACATGTATGAAAGCGCTCATATTGAGCTCCTGACGGTCTCTGGAAGCAGCAAATTACGTCTTCCTGACCGCGGCAAAATAGATTGGAATTAGCAGGCGTGCGCCTGAGGCAACTACGGGCAGCGGGCGAGGTATGAGGGCGGAGCTCGGCCCATGCGATCGTGAATAAATAGGAGAGCTTCCAAAAACGAGGGATATCGGCCACTCACCAGCCAAACGCTCCAGTTTGGCGCGACAGACACAAGCAACAGAATCGCGCTTCCAAACCAAAACGCCAAAGCGATTGGCGTTGACTGGGCTATGGCGCGAGTTACTCGTTTCGCGGTGGTCGAATCCTCTACCGCGAATGCTTCGACGTGAATGTCATCACTAATAGAAATGGAGGGGAATAATACGGCTGCGGCACACAGTACCGAAGCTAAGCACAAGAGCAGCTTTTGTTGGCGTAGGCGACCGCGGCTCTGCAGCAGCGCAACGATCGCCAAAACAGAAGCGAGGAGCCAAAGCGCATTGAAAAACAGTTCCATCATCACTCAGCTTTGCATGTGGAAACGTTCTGTGTAGCTCACTCACCAACAGCTTCAACTATTCTGCCGCCAATCAACTAAGATGCTGCATAACTTAATTATGTAGCCGAAAACGGGGCTTGGTACTTAAGCAACATTCGACCAGGAGGAGAGATGCTGGCCGAAGGACTGGCTAACCCGCCTGATAGGTAACCAAGATCCCCGCAGACTTTCAGACGAGCGAGCTTCTAGAACTGGTGTCAATGGACTCCAACTGACGCAATAAAACTTTCCCGTGAACGAGGGATGTACAGTCCATCGTCAGGTTGTCACCCCATTAAACCGTCTCGAGAGAAAGGAACCTGAGCATGCTTAGATCGTCCCCTGAAAAAGTGACGTCGTGCTAATGGACGCTCAAGAGCGTGGATTTCCGACTAACTTATGAACCATACAGGATGCTCGAAACTGGCTTAGGAAATGTACTGTATAGCAAAGTAGCTGAGTTTGAGCTATTTGTGAGTTCGCCTGGGGACAACTCGGCCGCGTCAATCCTGCCGCGGCTAGAAGAGTAAGGAGCTAAACCCATGTTTGCGCCTCTCCAGTTCACTCCTAGACGAATGCTTAAGCCGGTGCAGCTACTCACCTTGGTAGCGTCGCTGGTCTTCGTTCTATTACTGCCAAATGTTGGTTGGGCCGACTCATGCTCAACCGTTTCGCTTTCCTTGGGAGGCCCGCCGGTGGTCTGCACGCTCCCCGAGCAAACTCCTGAAGTATCGGTGACCGCCACTCTTAGCTCCCTGTCTTTTACCGATCAAGCTCAGGGTATGGTGCTGATTTACGATGACTCCACGCACACATTACTGAGCGATGTGGTCGTTTTTGCCAACGTAAACGGCGTGGCGACCGTAACCTTTCTCTCCGATACTGACCTTGTCCCAGTGACGGCTTCAGGACTGCCTATTCTTGGCCAGTTCACCGAGAGCAACAACCCAATCTTCATCTCGGTTGCGCTGGGGAATGGCAACTTTCTCACTGCCAAAATTTGCAGCGACGTTGACGAAACCACTGGTTGTTCTGGTTCGAGCGATTCCATTGCTCTGTTCGAGCGTACGAGCGTTGTTCCTGAACCGGGAACTTTTATCCTGTTCGGTTCGGGTTTACTCGGCTCAGGCGCCTTGAAGCTCTCATCTTGGCGACGGCGAAAACGGATGCAGAGCTAGTTTGACGCACGGGAAGCTCTGATCGGAATTTGGAGTTTCAGCGTCGCAAGCATGTAACAAGGGCCACTCTTCTGGGAAGGTTCTTCCCGGGCAGCGGCTCTTTTTTCATCTCCTCCCCGGCTAAACCTTCGGTTGAAACTACAAGCAGATTAGGAGACTGGAATTCCTGAATGAAATTCTGGAAAATTACAGCGAATTTTACCGTTGATTATGGTCTAGGACCTGCAAATTTTGTTTTGTACCATTTCGGAACAGAAAAACCAACCGAGGTCGCGCGAGGAGGAGCTCGCGTTAGAAGCGTACCGTTCCAAACAGCAACCACCGGAATTCTAGGGCCGCCTCAGTTCAAACAAATAGAAAAGCAAACCGGAAACCGTCGGTATTCCGACCGTTATACACTGAGAACACTGCAGCGCATCAAACTGTGCTAACTTTCCGGTTACCATTCCTGCTGTAAAAGTGACGAAGATTTAGGCTAGCGGGGCTTAGAACCATTGCACGTGGTTGCATCGTAGATCCGGCGAGCCAACTGTGATCAATGGTTCGCATGTTAAGGGTCGCTAAAAGATGTGACTAGATTTGAGTTAACATTTATCGTACCTTCGCGTTCAACTAGCGTTTTTCTTCGCTAATACCCAAGGATAAGTTTTCGAGCCAAATGTCCGCCGAAAGAGTAGGGTCGAATTGACCACCAGCGGGGCTCATACGTGGCGCATTCCCCGCGCCGCTGCTGGCAGACTGCCGGACGCTTTGGTCGCAGAGGTGTATCATGCGAACCAGCCCAGCTTTAGTCGCAATCGAATCTCCCCCGGAAATTGCTGCCCAAAATATCGGCGAGATTATCCGGACCCTGACGGGACTGATCGAAACTGTGAGTCGTGAGCGGGACACGCCAGATCCTTCCGTAAATCATATCGAGGAAGTATTGGTCGATACCGAGGTCGACGGCGCTCGCTATTTGCTGGTGCGCATGCGGCGCGCGGGATCGGCCCACATTCAGCTCAGTCCCCGCGAACAAGAGATTGTGCGTATGGTTGCGAAGGGGCATCCCAACAAAGTAATCGCCGATGTTCTCAACATCAGCTCATGGACTGTCTGCACGCATTTGCGACGTATCTTTGCCAAACTTGGAGTGGGATCCCGAGCAGCCATGGTGGCTCAACTACCGGAACTGGGGATACTCGGTTCAGAACACCGCACCACTGCGCCCTTTAATCCGATTAGAACTTTTCCGCGCTGAGTCTGACACTAGAGCGACAAAGGCACGAGTCCAATCATTCTCGCTGACCTGTGCCTTGGAGAAAGATTTAGGTTGTTTCGCGAGTGAGAAGTTTCTTTCGTGGGCAATACATTCGACCGCAGTAAGCGGAGTAGGTTGCCACCTAGAACCAAGGCCTGCTGATCGCGTGGCAATCCCAACAACTTTATTTTGTGGAGCTCCAAACCGGGGTGTGTCCAAGGACCGTCGGAACCAAATAGAAGCTTGCGGGCGCCCGCACGGCGAACGGCTTCGACGACATAGTCAAACCGTCGAACAGCGGAGGTATCCGCGTAGACGTTGGGGTAACGCACTATCTGATAGATGACTTGTTGATGAGCCTTCCAATCGTCGGTAAAGCTGCCGAGGTGGGGAATGATGAAGTTGACGTCGGGATACTGCGGCGCGAACATGTCGATAACTTCTGGACGGCTGACCACATCTACCAGGATCGGCAGTTGGAACCTTCGACCGGTTTCACAGACCTCGCGCGTTGGCATGGCCTCAGAGCCGTGCACTTTGATTCCCTGAAAATTCCACTTCTCAACGGCTCTACCCACCATGTCTCGAATGCGGCCAGCGTCGCGGCGAGCATGGACGAAAGCGAATCCAATCAATCGGCGAGGATGGCGTGCCACGATGTTCCCCAGTTCCTCATTCGCTTGGGCGTAATTGCTGTGGAACGCGGGTATGACGACAGTCTTGTGAATGCCGGCTGCTTCCGCGCGGCGCATGTAGGATTTAAGAGGCGCGATCGTGTTCCACGGTGCGGTCATGAGATCGCCTTTACCAGCATGGCAGTGACAATCAATAATCATTCCGTCCAGGACTCCATTCTTCTGTTTACACGCGGCAAGTTGCGCAACTTTGCGATTGCCGTCAGATACCAGATGCTGGTTGCAATCGCCTTGTAAAAATTCGGCAAGTGGAATTTTTCGTTCGGCCCATGAATTTGGTCATCCGGCAGACCAAAGCCCATGAGAACCGCCGGGCAACCGAGGATCTGCTGAAACGTATTCACCACCGGGATCGCTCCGCCGGAACGGATGAACGCCGGTGCAGATCCAAAACCTCTTTCATAGGCGAATGCGGCTGCCTTGATTGCCGGATCATTGCGGTCCACAAGAGCCGGTGCGGCTGGAGCGTAGGTGCGAACTGACGAGCGGACGCTCTGCGGAGTGATCCGCGCTATGTAATCGCGAAATAATTGTGCTATCTTCTGCGGTTCCTGGTCGGGAACCAGGCGAAACCCGACCTTCGCGGTTGCACTGGCTGGGATAATACTTTTGAAACCGCTGCCATAATGACCGCCAACGATGCCATTCAAAGTGACGGCGGGCCGGATCGTTGTGCGCTCGTAAAGAGAAAATTCGGACTCGCCCCAGTCCCGTTCAACCTGGGCATCCTGCAGAACTTCTGCATCGGTCGGGCCATTGCGGCGCATGAACAGTCGTTCTTTTTCGCTCCATTGCCGCACGTCATCGTAGAAACCGGGGACAGCTACATGCCCGTCCGCATCGTGCAAGAGCGCAATCATTTCGCAGAGCGCCTGAACAGGACTGAGAACCGCACCACCGAAATTCCCGGAATGCAGCTCGTGACGGGGACCGGTTACTTTAAGTTCAGCTCGCAAACGGCCGCGCTGCGCATAGCTGATAGCGGGCCGCCCGGGTCCAAGCATGCGAGTGTCTGAAATGACCGCGGCGTCGGCTCGGAGGGTGTGCCGATTGCGGGTGATGAATGACGTTAAATGAGGACCTCCGATCTCCTCTTCGCCCTCGAAGATGCACTTCACGTTCACGGGGAGCGAGTGCCTGATACTCAGCCATGATTCAATAGCTTTGACATGGGCAAAAAGCTGTCCTTTATCGTCGGCCGCGCCCCGGGCGTGGAGATCGCTGTTCTGGAGCGTCGGGGTGAACGGCGGAGTGCGCCACGCGCGCAAAGGTCCAGCGGAGACGACGTCGTAGTGACCATAGATTATCAGCGTTGGACATCCTGCAGCACGCAGCCAAGAGGCATAAACGATGGGGTTTCCACGGGTCGGAATGATGCGAACCCGATCAAGCCCGATGTTTTGCAAATGACGCGCCAGCCAAACGGCACAACTCCGAATGTCCTTGGAGTGCGCAGGTTCTGAGCTAACGCTTGGGAAGCGCAGGAATTGTTTTAGCTCCGCCACGAATCTGGGACGGTGTTCCCGGGCGTAGTTGAGAGCGCGGCTTGGATCCACGGTTCATCTCGCAATCGGGCCATTGCATTTGAGGGTCGCTCTGCGTCATCCATCAATCGCGTGCCGACAACTCAGCGTCGAAATCAGGACCTCCCTGTCCGGATAACGCCTGCATACCGGCGGTTTTTAGTTGATAGGGGCACCCAGTGTTCCTGAGAAACGCGGTCAAGTTGCCACCGTTTCAGCGCGAGCCGGCGGCTCGCGCTGAAACAGAGACTGTCCGGGGTCAGACTTCAAACTCGAATTCTCGGGCCGGAGCACGTTGCGGGGATACGCCCGCCTTCTGCCGGCCGTTTGCCCTAACTGGCGTCGGTTGAGTCTGGTCCCAAGGCAATACACGTTGCGATCCTGTGCGCTTGCTAAGGCCCATGGCCTGGGCGCTGGTGAGCCATTCTTCTGACTGTTCCGCGATCTCGAGCAGCAGTGTTTCGAATTGAGCGCGCGTGGTTTGCAGGATATGCTTTTGCGCCAGCCAGCGCAGGATCTCGCGTCCAGTGACTCCCATACGTTGACGGGGAGAAGTGACCAGGCGCTCGTTAAAGTAACGAATCAATACTTCTTCAACCACGTCCCAGGCGTTGTCCGCTCCGAATAGCCGTTTGACATCGTCGGAGTCGAGAATCTTAAACGCCTCTTCGAGCAGTTGCATGACTTCCACACGCAGCACGTTCAGGTGGCCGAACGACAACCACTTAAGGTTGTTGCGCAAGTCGAGCCCGGCACGCCGCACTATTGCAATGGACCCGAAGCTCGGATCGTAGGCACGTTCGCGGATCACATCTGAAATGCGCTTGTCGCGCCAGAACAGAGTAACCTGGTGAACGAAGTGCGTGAATAACTTGTGATAATCGTTGTTGGCGCGCGAACCCGTTGGAACCGGCGCACCGCCATAGCCAAAGATCCGCTTGTAAGCCGACAAACGATCATTCTTCGTGTAGCGCAGCACGTCGCGGCGATCAAACTGGTAGAGTGCGAAGGCGCCCGGTCCGCCAGACAACCGGACCGTACCAGCTCTGAACAATTCCTGCAGTTTTTGGACCACGCGGAAGACGCCGATTTTTTCATGCTGCCAGAGGTAGTACATGTCTCCCACAGCCATGATGCGTTCGGAAGTGATGGTTTCGTCGTAAGGTTCGACGCCCTGCGGAATTCGCGTGGTGCCGAATTCCGTGGCTGCTTGCGGACCCACTCCAGCCAAAGCGGCAAGGCCTTTATCCGGCGGAGGTGGAATCTTCGCATCCGAACTCTCGACGTTGGCGAGCAAATCATCGATCTGCTTAGTGATTACATCCGCGAGTTGCGGATTTGTGATCAGGTCGGCGGCCAGCTTGCTGGTCACCTGCTCGCGCAAAGCCGCTATTCGATCAAATAGGCTTTGATAATCTTTTTCCGTCGCCATGATTCGGCCTCCTGGCTATGATGCAACCTTAGTACTGGATTTCCGGCCCTCGGAGCCTAGCTCTCGAGGTTCCTCTCGCGCCTTTCGAAGTTCCTCTAGAGCTTCCTCTCGTGCCTTTCGAAGTTCCTCTCGAAGTTCCTCTCGAACTTCCACTAGAGCTTCCTCTCGTGCCTTTCGAACTTCCTCTCGAACTTCCTCTCGTTCCTTTCGAAGTTCATCTCGAAGTTCCTTCGTAACCTCCTCCTTCATTGTCTGAGCAACCTGGTCGTCAAACACAGTTGGAGGTTGTTTGCTGGACACACCCTGCGCCAGCCGCTTAAGTTCGGAAAGCTGATTTGCCAGATCGTGCAAGGAGTTCTTCACGCGAATGGTTCTGTAGCCATCAGGCAGTCTGCTCTGCTTGACGGGATCGCGCGCTTCCTCAACCAAGCGATGGAGTTTGGTGACGATGGGCAGGAACCCATCGCCTACTCCCAGCTTTCCTGAGGTCTGGATAAGTTGAGGTCCCTCCTCCCTGGTAAAAGTCTGCGTCCAGGAAAGCAAATCTTCGATAAATAGAGCTGGATCGTTGCTGAACTCTAACTGCAGCGTCTGACGTTCCGCTGCTCCGATGAATACTGAATCCAGAGTGAAACGGACCTCGTCAACGGTATCAGCAACTACAGACAATTGACGCGAAAGCAGAACGAGGTGCGAGCCCAGGAAAGCATGTTTGGTTTCTAAGCCGAAGAACTTCAGATTGTTTACCCAGCTTTGCGCAAGCGAGGTCAAATAATCGGAGAGTATGCGGAAATTGGTTATGTTCTGCTCGTGCTCGACTTTATTGACGTACTTGCTGAAAGACTGCAACTCCAGTTCTTTCCGCAGACGGCCCAGATTGCCAACAACCTTGTCCGGGTCAGACGGGACGGCTAGTAGGCCGGCGGGGGGCTCGGTGGGGAGGTTCACTCCCAGTAAAAGATGGAAGTATTGATTCACGCGGGAGATGCGCGGACCACCGGCAAACCCCATTTCCCCTGTAAGTTCAGTAATCTGGCTGCGAATCATGTCTTTCAGTGCACTGGCCATTTCCAGATCCGAATCTGGATTCAAGGCATAGAGCCCATCAAGCAATGGCAGCGCTTGGTCCATTGCCTCCTTTGCCCGCATATATAGACTGGCTTGAGCTCCGGTAATGCCACCGGCAAGATCGGTTTGAACGGCATACGTACGCGGCGTCCACGTCGCCTCCACGTGTCCTTCTACATCTTTCAGCGAGAATGATTGTGTCAACGCTCCCACAAAACCTTTCGCATCGTCCTCTTTGGGTTTCCATCCGAGGACGTTGGTGATTGTTTGAGTTGCCAATTGAGAGAGTTGTAAGCTTCCCGAACCAGTTCCTCCACCGCTGCCAGCTCCCACTCCATATGACGACGCAGGAGGATTGCCAACGTTTTCCATCATGACCGGATAGGCAACGGAATCCTCAGCGGCCTTAGTGGTGCGCCTTGCGTTTGCATCCGCCGGGCTCTCGTCGCCATTGACCCGAGCAAAGAAAATGTCGGTATCTTCCCCATACCCATCCGGGCCGTGCTTGCAGCCAATTCGAATTCCTTGGATCGACAGCTTGTCTCCTACCTTTAATGCTGGCTCTGCCTGGATCTGCAAGATGATGGTCTTCGCTGTTGGATCGTATCTGCCAACCTCGGTAACCTTTACACGCCGTTGAGATGGACCCGGTTGCGCCCATATTTGATAATTGTCCTCTGATTCCCAACGTTCAACTTGGTCGGAGAAATACAGCAGCGCCGCAGTGGGCGTAGCGATACAGTTGTCAATCCTTAATTGGTTCAGCACTGGAGCAGGTCCTTGAGTTGGCATTTGCTTATTCCTCCTGAGGCCCTTTTCAGCCCCACACGCTAAAACAACGCTTGCGATATCCCTGAGTAAAGCTTTCGCGAATTTCCAGCCCAACCAGCTAGCGGTTCAGATAACTCCTTGGTGCAATACTTCCGACGATTGTGCTTCTTTATCGATTTTCTGACCAATGTTTGTTGCCTGTACCATGATCGATGTCATTCCTGCCCGCTCAGCTAGCTCCTGCCAACATGCAGCAATGGCCAGGCTGACTGCATCTAGCGGCGGACGGCACTCCTCAATGCGTTCCTTTGTAATGAGCGCCCAATGTGGCCATTCGCCCCGGCGTTCTTCAGCCAGCACAGCCAGTGCCCGCAGTTTGTCATACGCGATCACTTTGCTCACGAACTCCTGTTCGATGTTGTGAAACCGGTCATTGCACGCCGTCAGAGCTCTTCGAGCCAGGTTCAGGTCCACTGGATGCCTTACCGCCTTACTCGCACTCAAAGCTGCCCGGCGTGCCTCGTGCACTACGCCGATGAGATTGAGTACGACTTCGTCCAGATCATCCGCGAGCATCGCCCCGTCATCTTGTGGTTGATCGCCAACCGTGAGATTCAGATAATGCAGGGTCTCGTGCAAGCCCTGAATCTGCTCGACCAACTGCCGAAATATTGCTTCTAGAGCCACGGTTATCTCCGCACCAGTTCCTTATAAAAGTTTTCCGTAATCACACCTGGGCGCGCGAGACGCTTGTCCAAAGCGTGCCGCGCTGCACCAATCAGATATCTTTCTGGGACGATTCCGGGATCGATTCCCGCCGCCAGTCTTTGGGCGGCCTCTTCAATCATGTTCTGATCTTTCCTCCCGAAGTGAAAGACTTGCGCCAAAGTTTTGTTTCCCAGCGAACTGTATGGACGGAAGCACATTGTGTCTACAGCCAAGGCACAGGCCTTGGGAAAAGTCTCCAGCACCTTTGTCGGGATCGTGCCGGCGCGTGGATTGGGATAAATTCGAGTCCACGCCCGCGCGTATTGTTCGGCTTCGGTTCCGAACCCCATGCGACGCAACAGCTCCGTACTTATGAGCAATCGGAGATATGGCGTGGGATGTGGTCCCCTTTCACTGAATCCGAAAACGGCAGCCGGCGCACGTCCAATCACATCCATTAAGGAGCCGACAGTTGCTGGACCTCCCAGCAATAGCGCGCTCATGTCCGCGAACATCTCGCGATTCCAGCGCACCCAAACTCTGACTACCGATCGCCCCAAGTCAGCATTAAGCAATCGCAGCCCAATCTGGCGCGGAATGTCTTTACTGAGACCGAGGTCACTTTGCAAATTATGGCTAACCTCGTGCATCACCGCCCCGAGCGTCCACGGATTTACCAGACGATGGTAGGGCAACTGCACAAGAGGAAAAGGATTGAGTTGCTTGCCCAACCGGCGCACAGGAATGCCGCGCCTAATAGTGGCGGGGGCGAATCCCGTTTTCATATAGCAGAATGGCGGCGGTGCCGGCACCGACCTGGCTGCTCCCAGGTTCGTATAAGCGGCCTGATAGCAATCCATGGCGATGCGATCACAGCTCAGCAACCAATCGCCATATCTGCCCTGACGTTGGCCGAAGAGTTCAAAATAAAAGTCCCAGATCTTTTCGATGCCCTGCACCCAGCGGTGCGCTGAATCCTTGTGAGAGACAACTCGCTGAAGCCGGTGCGATCTGGGGTCCTCACTAGCAACAGCGATCGAGTCATGAACATTCTTCGACATCTTCAACAGGCCACGCCGCAAGTTTGTAATCAAATCGTTGACCACTTGAATATGACCCTCGGAAGGCGCTGCCTGTCCTGGCCCGAATTCATCACGTTTGAAGGGACGCAGAGCAGCGGCGTGGCGGGTCACGTTGATCGACTGCGCCCGCAACCACGGCAACAATACGGGTGCCGCTCCGCTCACGACTCGAGGTCGGGGAGCCGGCCGCGGTTCCACCCGCATTGTGGTTTCTGGCAAAGTTTGGGCCAGCGTCGCCATTCAAATCACCTCAGAGCCAAACTAATTCTCGTTCTTAACGAAGTACTTGTCCGCAGCAGCGGCAATAGGCCGGAGCTGGAACCGCTGTCTGGACTGATTGGGTCGGCATTGATTGCGTCGCAGTGGCAGCTCCGCAGGTACATTGTCGGCCATTGCCAAGACCGATGCTGACCTGGCTCCCCGGTGAATAGGTGGTAGCCGCGGCACGCGCGTGCGTCCCAACACCCACAGGTGCTCCGTTAACTGGCGTTGCGTAACGAGGAGCTACACCGTGCACCGCAGTTCCATAATGAGGGCGAGCGATGCCGCGTCCCCATCTTCCATGAAACCTGCGCTCCAAATTTTTGTGACGACGGAGCGCATGCTGCCGCTGACGCGGGCTGCCGAGTACATATCGGGCTTGCTTCGCCAAGGTACGAACGGCAGTTCGGGGAGTCACGTTCCGTCCCCGGGCTGTCTGGCGAGCAATGTTGCCAACGGTCCGCCGCGCGATCGTGGGAACAGCTCGCAGAAGATGCCGGGTCTGCGGATTGCGGTGAAGGACCTTGGCAACCCGTCCAATTCCCTTGGTCAATTGCGGCGTGGATCTAGTAAGCGCCCGGGCAATCTTGGGAAGCGCCCGTTTCGCCATCGGAGCGACGGCCCTGGCTACCACGGGAAGCAATTTACTGGCAGCCATGCCGATGAGCGGCAGAAAATGTTCGGCTGCCTCGTCTTCGCTTTCAGATTCCGCCGCTAATTCGCCGAGGTGTTCCATCATGGCGTCTGGATAGATCTTGCGGATGGGACTTATTTCGTGTTCGTCCTCGCCTTCGAACTCGTCCTCGCCTTCCATCTCTTGTTCGCCAAGCAGGCTGCTGGCGATGTTGCCGAGGGCACCGAGCCAGCCTTCGCCCTCCAAGCCGGCTCCGCCTTCCGTCTCATCCTCGCCCTCCATCTCGTCCTCGAGTTCAGTCTCGAACTCTTCTTCATGTTCAGGCAGGGCTTCCAGTTCACTTTCGTATGCCATGATGAATCCTCCTACAAAAGTCGGTTAACTAGCAGCGGATCAATGGGGGTTCGACATGCTTCCTAGCGCAAAGCTCCACGTCTGCGCCGGCCCGAAGAACTCCGGCGGAGACGTGTGGGCCGCTTGTACGCGCGACTGATTTTGGCATTGCGCCGGATTGCAGTAGCGCAAGCCTTTTGATTGCCTAGCACGTTTCGAATTTGCTTTGCGACGGTCTTTCCCGCCCGCTGTCTTGTGATGGGCAGCCCTTTGGCGGCTTGACGTTTCAAACTCCTGACCGTGCGCCGCATGATGGTCGGAACCGCGCGCACGCCTACCCGCGTACTTTGGCGGCGTCGCAAGATGCGGGTGAGTATCGCCGTACCGCGCGTCAGATGAGGAAGAATATTACGCAGAGCCCTGCGGTCCTTTGAGGAAATCACAGTGGCAACCGCAGCACCCGCCATGGCTTCCGCTTCGCCCTCATGGGACTCGTTCGACGCGGCTTCGGCCATCATTTCCGCGACCGCCTCGTTGTGCGTCAGCTCGTGAGCCACAATCTCATGGGCCACTTCGAATTCAGAT
Organism: Acidobacteriota bacterium; assembly: GCA_003224835.1. GTDB lineage: Bacteria > Acidobacteriota > Terriglobia > Terriglobales > Acidobacteriaceae > Gp1-AA145. The sequence goes on from QHZX01000248.1 coordinate 18,363, forward strand.
TCGTCCTCGAATTCATCTTCTTGCTCGAATTCGTATTCGCCTTCACCTTCCAAAGCAGAGGCTGCGACGGATCCCAGCTTGCCGCCAAGGGGACCTCCGATGGCGGTGCCCACAATTGGAGCGGCTATCTTTGCCACCTTCTTGAGAATGGGAAGAGCTTTCTTGAAAAAGCTTCCGAAAGAGAAATTTTCCGTCTCATCTTCCAATTCGGCTTCGTCTTCGCCCTCGCCCAGCAAGCTTCCGGCTATGTTGCCTAGAGCGCCGAGCCAGCCCTCGCCCTCGAGTGTGGCCTCTCCTTCGAACTCATCTTCCGATTCGTTCTCAAGTTCGCCTTCGAGTTCGCTTTCACCCTCGCCCAACAAACTGCCGGCTATATTGCCGAGAGCGCCTAGCCAGCCCTCTCCTTCCAAGCCAGCCTCGTCTTCGCTTTCGAGTTCGCCCTCGTGAAATTCGTCTTCGAGTTCCATTTCCAGTTCGCCCTGATGGTCCGCCATTGTCCTGACCTCCTTCTGGTTGGTGACGACGTGGGCGAGATTAGACCTGGGTCAACTTGTGCGTCTAGTCACATCTTGAGGTGACCAATTTCAAGTTCGCCTGAACTTGTTTCGCTCGAACGTGCGACATAGATCTCAATTACCCAAAGAGTGAGACGCGCATATGGAAATAGATCAGCTCTCGAAGAAGTAATCTCTGCACAGTAGGTGCACGCTCAAGACCAATTGCTTGTGAGCAACGTGCGATTGGATCTGCCGACGTGCAGCGAGTTTGGTCAGTACCGAACGTACTTAGGGAGTCTGCATATTTGATTTTTCAAAACTACAGTGTATTCCTATTGACGCGTTTTATTAAAACGATAAACTTGCTCCCGCCCTGACCGGAGTAGCTCCCCAAGTTTGCTGGTGCCTACGGTTGCGACCGGCCACGCGCAGATAAAAGGAGGAGCTTATGTCATCCGTAAGACTCCGGTTCAGTCCCGCCTTGCAGTTTTTCTTCTTCTCGCTCTTTGCCGTCGTGCTTCCCGCCGAAGGCCAAGGGAAATTGGAAAGAGTAGCAGTCAACCTGCACAACAACTGGTACGTGCAATCGTCGGCAACCGTGACCGATACGGGTGCAACGATCTCGACACCTGGTTATGCGCACAGCGGCTGGTTACAGACGAATATTCCTGCTACTCCGCTAGGTGCAGAGTTCGACAATCACCTTGTACCGTCGCCCTACCTTAATGAGAACGCCGCGCAAATCTCTGGGACTTGTTACGACGTGACCACAAATTACGCGAATGTTGCCTGGTGCGCCGGCAGCCCTTACGGACCGGCACCTTGGTGGTTTTTGAATCAGTTCACCATCCCTTCAACTTTGGCCGGACAGCGGATTTATATCCACTTCGATGGCATTAACTATCGCGCTAATCTCTGGGTCAACGGAACACAGATTGCCAGCAATACCCAAATGGTCGGAACGTACGCGCGCTACGAGTACGACATAACGAGCGTCGCCGTAGTTGGCGGAAATAATGCTGTGGCTCTGCAGATCACAGGACCGAATGGCGGCAATCAGGAACTCGCCATTACTTATGTCGACTGGCAATTAATGGCGCCAGATCGCAATGAAGGCGTTTGGCGTGACGCTTGGATCACGAGTAGCGGCGCGGTGAACGTCCGCGATCCGCAAGTGCAGACCAGCGTGAGTTCAAATTTGAGCTCCGCTGCGTTGACGGTAACCGCTGAGCTTTCGAATCCCACCAGCGCCAGTGTATCGGGAACGCTGAGCGGAACCATCACGCCGGGAAATATTACTTTCTCACAGGCGGTAACGCTGCCCGCAGGAGCCAGTCACCAATTATTTACATTTACACCGGCGGCGTATCCGCAACTGAACCTCAGCAATCCCTTGCTGTGGTGGCCGGCAAAACTCGGCCCACAGAATCTGTATCAGGCAACCGTGCAATTTTCGGTTGGCGCCACCGTTTCTGATACCCAAAGCTTCAACTTCGGAGTTCGTAAACTCGACACCGGCCTTAACCCAGCCGATCCGTCCGGAAATCAGTGGCGCTGGTTCAAGATCAACAACCAGCCTTTCGTTATCAAAGGCGCAGGCTGGGCGTACGACATGCTCCTGAAATATGACTTCGACACCACGCAGCTGCAGGAGCAGTTGCAGTACGCCCTCGATATGGGCCTGAATACTATGCGCTTCGAAGGCAAAATGGAAGACCAGACATTCTACGATCTCGCCGACCAGGACGGAATACTGATAATGGCTGGCTGGTGCTGCTGCACCTCTTGGGAGCAATGGAAGAACTGGAGTACGGAAAGCCAGACCGTGGCGAACTCATCGCTCGATACGCAGATGCGCGAACTGCGCAATCACCCGAGCGCTTTTCTCTGGCTGAACTCCAGCGATCTACAGCCGCCATCCGCAAACGAGCAGCAAGAAGTCAATATCGAGAGGGCTGACAACTGGCCAAACGTCGTCCTGAACATGGCTAATTACGGCACTTCAACTGTAACTGGGTTGAACGGTATTCGCGAGG
>QHZX01000166.1 GCA_003224835.1 Acidobacteriota bacterium
ATCATCTGCTTGGCCAAGCCTACCGAGATCTCGGCAATAACGAAGCAGCCGAACGTGAGTTGAGACTTGCCGGACAATTGGAAGGCGACGATTCGAAGCAGTAGATCTGAACATTAACGTCTGGTCACGTGAACACCCGGGGCACTAGAATATCCGCGATTTGAGCGGGTATTCGTGATAAAACTGTAGGAATTTCAAAATCAATTGCGAGGTCAGTTCGACCTATGGCGACAATGAGCAGCAAGAGCAATGCACCGGTTCAGACCTCTGGCCCAGTCGCGGCAAGTTATGGGCCGGCATTAGCCGTCCTCACAACCCTATTCTTCATCTGGGGCTCGCTCACGTCGCTGAATGACGTGCTCATTCCGTTTGCCCAGCATGTGTTCACGCTAAACCTGGCACAGAGCATGCTGATCCAGACAGCGTTTTTCCTGGCGTATTTCATCATTTCTCTACCTGCCGCGAAAATCATCGATTGGATCGGCTACAAACGCGCGATCATCGTGGGACTAAGCACCATGGTCGCCGCCTGCCTGCTGGTTTATCCCGCAGCGAAGATTCCATCGTTCCCCTTCTTCTTGACCGCGCTGATGGTTCTCGCGGCCGGAATCACGGTGCTGCAAGTCGCCGCAAATCCTTATGTCGCCGTATTAGGCAGGCCGGAAACCGCGTCTAGCCGACTCAATTTGACTCAGGCGTTCAACTCTCTGGGAACGGCCGTTTTTCCGTTGGTTGGCGCTCAGCTGATCCTGGGTGAGAGTGTGAGCGCCGCGGCACAATCAGCCTCGCAGGATGCTGTGATCAAGCTTTACGTGTACTTCTTTGCGATCGTGCTCGTGTTGCTGGCGATATTATTTGCGGTTTTTCGCCTGCCGAAGATGGAAGCTGCTGAACGGCATGGCGGTGAGAAGATCGATGATTCCATTTGGAAACATCCAAATCTTCCGTTGGGAGCGATTGCAATTTTCGTTTATGTCGGAGCGGAAGTCGCCATAGGCAGCTCCATCGCGAATTATCTAGCGCTACCAAATATCGGACATTTTGCGTCCAATGTCGCCGATCCGGCGGCGCGATATCATTCCGCTCTCGCCATTGCCGCTCGCTATATTTCCGTTTACTGGCTAGGCGCGATGGTTGGCCGATTCATTGGATCCGCGGTCCTCCAGAAGGTGCGAACGTCTCGGGTGCTGGCTTTCTGCGCAACCATGGCTGCGTTGCTGGTCGTGGTCACAGTTCTGACCAACGGACATTTCGCAATGTGGTCGGTACTGGCGATCGGATTGTTTAACTCCATCATGTTCCCCAGCATTTTCACCAGCGGCATTGCGGAATTGGGGCCGCTCACCGGCGATGGATCTGGACTTCTCAATATGGCCATTGTGGGCGGCGCAATCATTCCCTGGATTGTGGGAAGAGTCGGCGATGCGATCAATCATTCCTGGTATCCGTCAATGACTCAGGGTGAAACCAGTTGGGGCGAACGCTACGGTCAGCGCGTCTGAACTTTGAAACCAGCGCCTGTCGGGTACTTGGGCGGAAGCGACCCTTATGCGTTTCTGAAAAGGCTGGTAATTGAAACAAAACTTATTCGTTGGGGTGGACATCGGCGGCACGAAAGTTGCTGCCGGACTGGTGGACGCGAATGGGGAAATCTTCGCGCATGTCCGCGAGCCAATGATTTCAAATTCCTCCGCCGAGGCCGGCTTGAATTCGGTGTTTTCGGCAATTGCGCGAGTAATCCCACCAGATATCGGAGTCGGCGGAATCGGTATCTGCGCGCCAGGACCGCTTGACCCAAAGTCGGGCGTTATTTTGAACCCTCCTAATGTCCCCTGCTGGCGTAAATTTCCCCTGGCTGAATCCGTACAAAGACGTTATTTCGCCCCTGTGAAAGTCGACAACGATGCCAATGCCGCAGCGCTGGCCGAAACCCGCTGGGGAGCCGCGCGCGGATATCGAAACGTTTTCTATGCCACCATCGGAACGGGGATTGGAACCGGAATCGTATTCGACGGGAAGATTTATCACGGGCGCACGGGCTCAGCTGGAGAAGGCGGGCACGTCAGTATCGACTATCAAGGCCCGATATGCCGCTGCGGGAAACCGGGATGCATTGAAATCCTTGCCTCGGGGACAGCAATTGCGCAGGAATTAGCCCGCGGAGATCTCGCGGCATTCACGGGAGAGATCGTAGGCAAAGCGGCAGAGTCTGGGGACGCCTTAGCCATAAGAATTTTGTCAGAGGCCACTGAGATGCTGGCCCTGTGGCTGAGCAACATAGTCGACTTATTCGATCCTGACGTGATTGTGATCGGCGGCGGGGCGGCGGCCTTGTACCAGCCTTCCTTCGCCAAGTTACACGAAAGAATTTCGCAGTTGACGGTAAATCCACACGCCAATGAAGTGCCAATCGTTTCGGCACGCTACGGCGCTGATTCGGGCATTGCGGGCGGGGCTGCCTTATGCACGTAGGTTCAATGGGGAATTTTCGTGCGGAAGTTTTTAATGGGGTGGGAGACGGGAATCGAACCCGCAACCGTCGGAGCCACAGTCCGGTGCTCTGCCAGTTGAGCTACTCCCACCAGATTTTTTGATTATAACGGCTTCAGGGTTTATGCGTTAGGCGGGTCAGTTTTGACCATCTGACGCAAAAGCAGGTTCCTCACCGCTAAAGCTGTTCGGAATGACAGCACAGGAGAGAGTATTGGCAGCGGAAACGACCAGAGCACTAGTGACAGCGGGAACCAATGCAAGAGAAATGAAGTGTTTAATCTGGACTGAGATGTTCTTACACCCTACCCACGCCGACGTATTCAAATCCCATGGCGCGCAGGCGAGTGGAGTCAAGAATGTTCTTCGTGTCTACAATTAGCGGGCGGCGGAGGAGGGCTTTGATTTTGCTGAAGTCGAGAGCGCGAAATTCCGGCCAGCCAGTTCGCACCACGAGCGCTTCCACCCCTTCGGCCACGGCATAAGGCGATTCACAGTAGTGGACAGTGCCGTTCAGTTCCAGCTTGGCGTCTTGCATTGCGACCGGATCATAGGCGCGGACCCGGGCGCCGCGAGATACCAGACTCTGCGCCAATCTTATCGAGGCGGAACCTGCTACTGAATTAGTGTTGGGCTTGAAAGCCAATCCTAAAATCCCTACGTCTTTATTTTGCAAGGACTGCAGGCAGAAAGAAATTTTCTCCGCCATGCCGTCGGCGAATCCTTGATTGACCTCGCGGGCGGCGGTCAGAATTTTGAGCGGAACTTGATTCTGCTCGGCAAGGGAAGCCAACGAATCCATATCAGATTGGGCGAAAAGACCGCCCATCGAGGCCCCCGCTTGCAAGCACCGCGGGCCGATTTTTTTATCGAGACCCAGGGCCAGAGAAAGGTGCACCGCGTCTCCATTCACGCGTTCACAGAGTCCGGCAAGCTCATTGATGAAGGAAATTTTCGTCGCCACGAAGGCAGTGGCGGCCTCGCGAACCAATTCTGCGGTTGCATGATTGGTCACGATTACCGGAACGCCGCGCATCACTAATGGGTGGAAAATATGCTTTATCGCCACTACCGCTTCGCTGGAAGTGGTACCGAGAATGATGCGGTCCGGCCAGTTGAAGTCCTCGACCGCACACCCGGCGGTAAAGAATATTGGCTGCGAGACGATGATTGCCTTTAGTCCGGCATCTTGCAGCGTTTTCTCGAGTGCCTGCCCGGTCCCAACGGACACCGGCGTCACAAATTGTCTTCGGCCAGAAAAATCACGCCGCATTTGCGCGCAAAAGAATCCACATCGGTCGAATATGCCAGGCGTCCGGAACGAACGCTGCGCTTGATCACTTCGCTCAGGTTCTTTTCATGGAAGGGGACTTTCCCCTGGGCCATCTCAACCATGCGGGAGCTATCGGGATGACAACAGGTTACCGGAGTACCGAAATCTGCCAAGCAGGCCGAAATCACTGTCCCCAGGTACCCTGCCCCATAGACACCGATTTGCATTCATCCTCCCGAGGCCCAAAAGCGATCAACCAGTCGTATCTTTTATTTACGCTGCTGCCCGGCAGATGGGCAGAGTACGAGAGGGAGATAGACGGCACGAAGAAGTACAGGTAATGGACATGCTGAGTACCTGGGAGTCCGACAACCCTGGCGTTTGTTGGGCGGTTAAACCGGCGCTATTCAGCGTATGCGGCCGGAAGCCCGGGCTACGCGCTGTCCGAGGGGGATTTCGGCCAAATCTGCCCACTTGTTCTGACCCTCTTCCCGGACAAAGGTGAGGTCGCGGACTTCAATGCAGCGGGATTCGTCAAATTCAGCCCAGCGAGTGCGGGCCACCCGGTAAGCATGCTGGGCCTGATCTTCGGCGCCCATTTTGACGATGGTCAAATGAGGCATGTAGGGCCATTCTTCGCGGCAGCATAGGGCGTTCACATTGAGGCGGTCGTGCAGCTCGCGCATACGATAAGCGGCATGCGCTACCCGGATAAAGACCGTAGGCGTCACTGGAATAAAAGTTTCAACCTCACCTAATGACACTTCAAAAGGCTCGACCTCTTTGCAGAGTTCCTCCAGTTTTTGGAGCGCAGAGGATTCGGTACCGTCGAGGAGCCTGGGCGGCAACAAGGTCACATGGGCGGCTAAATGAGGCAATGCCGGATGAAGTTCCTTACGCAGAGATTCGACAAACTCTCCGACTGGGTTCCTCACGTAGGCTACAAGTGCATAACGCTGGTTTCGCGTCATGATGGCGAAAGAAGATTATAAACGCATTCCATATGATGCGAGTCGGAGAGTGCGCCCTTGACGAATCTAAGGGCGAAGTTGATGATTTTCAAGCCGTCCCCACTAATCTCCCGAGGTGTTATTAATGAACGGTGCGCGAACATCCGTTTCCGCAGCGCTTTCTCCCTTCAGATGGAATAAATCAGTATCGCGAACCTTCTCGGCTCTCCTGTTCAGTCTGTCCATGGTGGTTCCGTTAACGGCGGCGCCACCTGTTACGAAAGACACACTGCGCATTTATTTTGTCGATGTTGAAGGTGGGCAGGCGACTCTGTTTATCACTCCAGCAAAGGAGTCGCTGTTAATCGATACTGGCTGGCCCGGCCACGAGGGAAGAGACGCCGAACGGATTGTCGCGGCTGCGAAGGACGCGGGTATTACGAAGATCGACTATGTGTTGATTACGCATTTCCACACTGACCATGTTGGCGGAGTCCCGCAGCTCGCAGCGAGGATTCCGATCAATGCATTCATCGATCATGGAGATAACCGAGAGTCCACGGACGAGGCTACGGTCCAGGGATGGAATGCATACCAGAAAGTTCTGGAAAGTAAAAAGTACAGGCGGATTTCTCTCAAGCCGGGTGACACCTTGCCGGCGCGGGGCATGCAGGGAGTGGTAGTAAGTTCCGATGGGGCATTAATTGAACACCCGCTCCCGAGCGCCAGTGCCGAGAATGCCGCTTGCAAAGATACAACAAGCTATCCGGGTGACCAGACCGAGAATGCGCGTTCGCTGGGCACCGTTATAACTTTTGGGAAGCTTCGAATTCTCGACCTTGGGGACTTGACGAGCGACAAAGAAATGGGATTGGTCTGTCCACAGAACAAGTTAGGAAAGATTGATATCTACATTGTCTCCCATCATGGTTGGAGCCAGAGCGGCAGCCCTGCGCTGCTGAATGCAATTGGGCCGCGCGTGGCCATTATGGACAACGGAGCAAAAAAGGGCGGCAGTCCTTCCACATGGGACAGCATTGAGAAATCTCCAAACCTCGTAAATCTTTGGCAGCTCCACTTTTCTGACGAGGGCGGTGCGGCGCATAACGTCCCGGCAGAGTTCATCGCTAATGTCGAAGGCCCTGATACCGGTAAATACCTGAAGCTCACCGCATGGCCCGATGGAAAGTTTGAAGTGTTTAATTTCCGGACACAGCAGACCAAACGATATCCTGCGAAGTGACGTTCTCGCCTCTTTACGATAGAGAGTAGTCCCGGATGCATGCAGAGGTCCGCAACAGGTTTCCGCCTCGGCTATACTAACTGGTTTGCCTGATGTACCTGAACCGCGAGGAACGATTTGAAGATCCTGGTTTGCATTAAGCAAGTGCCACAGAAGGACGCCCCGCTAAAGCTCAACGAGAGCGGCACCTGGATCCGGGAGGATGTTTCGTACGAGGTGAACGAGCCCGACGCATACGCGCTCAAAGAAGCCTTACGCCAGAAGGAGAAGCACGGCGGGGAAGTGGTCGCGATTACGGCGGGGCCCGCCCGGGCGCAACATGTGGAAGACCCCGGCTTCGTTGGACTGGACGCGTTCAACACCGCACGAGCCTTCGCCGCGGCAATCAAAGACGAGAAATTCGACCTCATCTTTACGGGGCTGCAATCCGACGATTACGGGTTTGCCCAAACCGGCGTAATTTTGGCTGAATTGCTGGGTTGGCCGCATGCAACGATCATTATGCAAATTGAGAAGAGCGACGGCGGCATCAAGGTGAAACGCGAACTTGAGGCAGGATATTTTCAATTCGTCGAGGTGCCCTTACCGGCGGTGCTCACAATTCAATCAGGTATCAATAAACTGCGCTATGCGACGCTGATTGGAATCAAGCAAGCGAAAAATAAGCCGCTCCGAAAAGTCACGCTGGCCGAAGTGCAAGCGGCGATGAGTGCGAATCTGCAGAAAATCGAACGCATGTATATTCCTCATAAAACTAAGAAGACCGAGTATCTTGAAGGAAGCGCATCCGAGATCGCAAAGAAATTGGTGGACAAGCTACGCAATGAAATTCGTGTTCTGTGATCAGGAGGAGGATCGATGTCAGGCAAGCAGCTGATTCGCATGGAAGAAGTTCAACTGGGCGGAGATGAAACACAGGGCGCGGTCCTGATGACGGTGGGCAAGTTGCTGCTCTGGACCGACCTGATTTTCCTTGCATTCGTGTATAGCGGCATCAAAGGCGGCTCGCACCTGTACTCCTACTGGACCCTGATACAGGGGACGATCGGACTGATTCTGTTGATTGCAGGCTGGGTTAAGCGCGGCCCGTTGACTGATTGATGGCTGAGTAGTTCTGCAACAATCTCTGAAAGATATGCCTGAAACGATTCTGGTGGTCGCTGAACAACGCGAGGGAAAACTGAACCGCGTGTCCTGGGAAACGCTGGCTGCGGGGCAGGCAATTGCTGCTGAGACCGGATGGGTACTTGAAGCGTCAGTCATCGGCGACAGCGTTGGCTCAGTTGCAAGTGAGATTGCGGGCAAGAAGGTGGCGAAAGTTTACGATGTTGAATCGCCGGAGCTTAAGAAGTACACGCCGGATGCATTCTCCGCAGCACTCAAGGAATTCCTCACATCCAAGCAGCCGAAGTTAGTTCTCATGCCGCACACCTATCAGGTGCGGGATTTCATCCCCAAGCTGGCAACAGCGATGGGGCGAACCGTGATCAGCGACTGCGTCGGATTCCGAAAAGATGGAGACAAGGTGCTGTTCACGCGCCAGATGTTTCAGGGCAAATTTGCGGCAGACGTAAGCTTCAATTGCGATGCCCCCTGGTTTGTAACATTCCAGAACGGAGCATTTCGCGGAGATAAGGTCGAAGCTGGCAGCAGCGCCGCGCCAATCGAGTCGGTCAAAGTAGGCATTTCGCAAGGAATAGTTCGCAACAACCCACAAGAAGTTTTCAAAGAGGCCAAGCAGGCCGTCGACCTTACTCAGGCCGAGATTATTGTTTCAGTTGGGCGGGGCATCAAAGAACAAAAGAATATTGAACTCGCAAAACAATTGGCTGATGCTCTGGGCGGTGAAATTGCGGCTTCACGTCCCATCTGCGATTCGGGGTGGCTGCCGATGGACCGCCAGATTGGTTCCTCAGGCCAAACCGTGGCGCCGAAACTTTATCTTGCGCTTGGAATCAGTGGCGCCATTCAGCACATTGTCGGCATGAAGGGTGCGAGGTCGGTAGTGGCTATAAATAAAGATCACGAGGCGCCGATTTTTGAGATTGCGGATGTGGCGGTAGTGGGAAATCTGTTCGATATTGTGCCGCCGCTGATTGAAGAAGTTAAGAAGGCGAAAGCAGGTAATTAGCCACGGATTTCACGGATCTTCACGGATTTTGAATTGTTCTGATCCGTGCGAATCCGCTAAATCCGTGGCCATATTTTCCAGATGCTCACTTTCCGCAAACAGCCTGAAGACATCCAGCGTCCCCAAATGCCCGCGGACGTGGTCATCGTTGGGGGTGGACCGGCTGGAATGGCTTGCGCGCTGCGGCTTTCGCAGCTGATCGACGAACACAACGCGAAGAACTCTGATTCGCAGCTCAGCAAAGAAAATATTTACGTTTTAGAAAAGGCCCGCGAAATCGGCCAGCATTGTCTTTCTGGCGCGCTGCTTGATCCACGATCCATGCGCGAGCTGTTGCCTGGCTTTGAAAAGGAAGCTCCGATTGATGCGCCAGTATCAAAAGAAGCGGTTTATTTTCTCACCGAAAAAAGCAAGCTGAAATTCCCGATCACTCCGCCTCCATTACGCGACCATGGCAATTACGTGATCTCCCTGAACCGTTTTGTGAAATGGCTCGGCGGCAAGGTCGAGGAAGCTGGAGTAACGGTTTTCACCGGATTCGCTGGATCGGAGTTGCTTTACTCGGAGGATTCTGGAGCCCCGAGCGTCGCCGCCCGGCTACGGGTCACCGGTGTTCGTACCGACGATAAGGGTTTGGACAAGCACAACCAGCCGAAGTCGAATTTCGAGCCGGGATACGAATTGCAGGCGAAGATCACGATTCTCGCCGAAGGCACGCGAGGTTCGCTGACCAAGCAACTCATTAAAAAATTCGATCTGATGAAGGACTGCAATCCGCAGACTTATGGTCAGGGAGTGAAGGAACTCTGGGAAGTCCCATCGGGCCGGATTGCTCCTGGCGAAGTGATCTATACCATGGGTTGGCCGCTGACCTCGCGCGAGTACGGCGGAGCATGGATTTATGGCAGTAATAACAATGTGGTTTCGCTGGGGTTCGTAACCGGGCTGGACTATCCGGATCCGCGGCTTGATCCGCAACACGCGCTGCAAGAAATCAAAAAGCACCCGCTTGTCGCACAACTGCTCGATGGTGGCAAGATGATCCGCTACGGAGCAAAGTCGCTGCCTTATGGCGGCTGGTGGGCGATTCCGCCTTTGGCAGGAAACGGTTGGATGATCATTGGTGACTCCGCCGGCATTTTAAATTCACAGCGACTCAAAGGAATTCACCTGGCCATCAAGAGCGGAATGCTGGCCGCAGAAACAGCTTTCGAGTCTCTGAAGAACGACGATTTCTCTGCAGCTTCGCTCGGTAGTTTTCAGAAGCGCGTCGAGAATAGCTGGATTAAAGAAGAACTTTGGAAGGTGCGGAATTTCCATCAGGCATTTGAACATGGCTTCTGGCGCGGGATGTTGCATGCCGGCGTCCAGCAGTTCACGGGCGGGCGTGGCCTGCGGAATCGATATCCAGCAATCCCTGGCTATGCGCGAATGAAGAAGTTAAGTGAGTTGCCTCGGGACGGCGGCCCGGAAGCTCATCTGATTGGGCCGGCAAAAGGCGATGGAAAACTGACCTTCGATAAACTTACTGATCTCTACCATTCGGGCACCAAGCACGAGGAAGATCAGCCCGCACACCTGATCATCCACGATACGAATATCTGCGAATCGCGATGCATCCGCGAATACGGCAGTCCTTGCCAGAACTTTTGTCCTGCTAATGTTTACGAAATGCTGGACGACCCTGCCGCGCCGAATGGGAAGCGCATCAGTCTGAATCCATCGAACTGCGTGCACTGTAAGGCTTGTGACATTCATGATCCCTATCAGATCATTACCTGGGTTCCGCCAGAAGGCGGTGGCGGTCCGAACTATGACGGAATGTGAGGACTAAGAATTATGAATTTCCTGCGTTCGCTAGTCGCGGTGCTGATATTTTCCACTCTCGCGGTTGCGCAGGCCCCTGGGCCTCAAGTGACGCTGCCTCCCACCGGCCACCCTGGGCTCGACAAATATCGAGCCGCGCGCATTGCCGTTTATGTCAACGACTACGGCGAGCTTGCCCGTTATCGCGACGCCAATGCCGCATTGAAACCGCCAGCGCCGAATGAAAGCCGCATTGTCTTTTTTGGCGATTCGATCACAGACATTTGGAAACTCGACGAGTCTTTCCCGGGCAAGCCATACATCAATCGCGGGATTGGCGGCCAGACTACTTCGCAAATGCTGGTGCGCTTTCGTCAGGATGTGATCAATCTGCAGCCGAAGGTAGTTGTTATTCTCGCGGGCACGAACGACATTGCGGGAAATAGCGGGCCAATATCGAACGAAGACATCGAAGCGAATCTGGCTTCCATGGCGGAACTGGCGCGGGCGCACGCTATCAGAATGATCTTTGCGTCAATTTTGCCAGTTAACAATTACACGCCGGTGTCACAGGAATTTTTCGCGTCGCGGCCACCCGAGAGAATTTTGGCGCTGAATAGCTGGGTGAAGGATTACTGCGCCAGGAATGATCTGACCTATCTGGATTATTTCGACGCCATGCTTGACGACAAAGGCTTGCTGAAACGCGATCTGGCGGATGACGGACTACATCCCAATAAGGCGGGATTTGCGGTGATGGCTCCACTGGCGGAAAAAGCCATAGAGAAAAACCTTCAGCCCGTTACCCCATGATTCTTTGTCCTTTCTGTAAGTCAGGGCATCTATAATTGAGTTGAGTTTCCGACCGCCTTGGCCTACAGGAATACCCGGCCAGGGTGGCGAGGAGTGATTTTCTCGGCGTACTCGACGCTTGTTCTGCGGACTTTCGGTAAAAGCTTTTGACCAAAGGTCTAAAGAATATCGCAGAGGACGCGCGAAGAAACATTCCGAGGGTGCAGGTGGAAACGCCTACACCTCCCGCTTCCAAAGGAAGCATTGGAAAGGAGACGACCGCCGGGGATTCTCCCGCCTGCCGCGTCCTTTCCATTAGAAGCAAAGAACCAGGAGCCAAAGACTGCTTCTCACCGACAAATTCGGGCGCAACATCACCGATCTTCGGATTTCCATTACCGATCGTTGCAATTACAAGTGTGTTTATTGCCGCACAGGAAACGAAGGAGCGGTTTATGCGGAACTACCATTTGCCGATTACCTGCGAATGGCGCGCGTTCTGGTGTCGCTGGGGATCACAAAAATTCGCATCACCGGTGGCGAGCCGCTTTTACGAAGAGGAGTCGTGGAGTTTGTACGCGAATTGGCGAGACTACGAACTCCCGCGGGAGAAAAGCCCGATCTCACTATTACCACGAATGGCCATCTGCTCGCCGATTTGGCGAAGCCACTCAAAGATGCTGGGCTGAACCGTGTAACCGTCAGCATGGATGCGGTCGATCCCGACACTTTCGCGCGAATCACACGCGTGCCCGGCGGATTCGATCATGTTCTCGCCGGGATGCGCGCGGCCCGAGACGCCGGGCTTTGGCCCGTCAAAGTGAATTGCGTACTGATGCGCGGTTTCAATGAAGATCAAATCGTTCCTTTTGGCAAGTTCGCCCGCGAAGAAGGCGTGATTGTGCGTTTCATCGAATTCATGCCCCTCGAAGAAGACCGGGTGTGGTCGCCGGAAGTGGTTGTGACGCTCGATGAAATTCTCAATCGCATGGCGGGATATCGTCCGCTGGTCGAAATTCCGCATCAGCGCAGTGAAACCGCGCGCCGGTACCGCTTCGACGATGGCATTGGCGAGATTGGAATTATCGCTCCGGTGTCGCATCCATTTTGCGGCCATTGCAGCCGCATTCGCATCACATCGGACGGAAAGATCCGCACTTGCTTATTTTCAGTGTGGGACCACGACTTGCATGAGCTGATGAGACGCGGCGCATCGGATGACGAACTCGTAAGCTTCATCAGGAATGTTGTCAGCAGAAAAGAGGCGCGCCACCATATTGGGGAGCCCGATTTTGTGCCTGCGTCGAGGACCATGGTACATATTGGTGGGTAGCTGTCAGCTCTCAGCTGTCAGCTTTCGATAAGCCATTTGACTGCGGAGACCGCCGAGTGCGCTCACAACATGCGTTTCTGTTGCCGTCGTTTTCCTGGATGAGACTCATTTTTCTTCGCAGTTTATGTCTCTCGGTCCTTGCCGTGAGTTGCTTGGCACAGCAAAGCTATTTGGGATTTGATCGAAACCAATATCCGGGCAACCAAAACCTGAAAAGTCTGCGGCAGACTTTTTCCTACACGGGATATTGGCTCAACAATCCTCCCGGAGAAAACGCGAATACATGGGAGGGAAAGCGGCAAGCTCTTCAGTCCGCAGGATTTGGGTTTTTGGTGCTGTTCAACGGTCGACTAGATAAGCAATTGCGCCACAATGCAGCCGCGCTGGGAAAAATGGACGGGCAATCCGCCGTCGCATCAGCGCAACGCGAAGGATTTCCAGCACACACCGTTATTTTTCTGGATGTCGAAGAAGGCGGACGGATGCTACCCGAGCAGAAATCTTACATTTATGCCTGGGTTGATGCGGTTACCGCAGCGGGATTTCGTTCAGGCGTGTATTGCTCCGGCATTCCGGCTAGAGAAGACAAGAACACCACGATCGTTACCGCTGATGACATTCGCAACAACGCACAGGGACGCCAAATTACGTACTGGGTTACG
>QHZX01000167.1:0-950 GCA_003224835.1 Acidobacteriota bacterium
CATCTCTGCGCAAATGTGCTTCTGAGCAGAGAGTTTGCGCCTGGCACAAAAATGCGGCGTAATTTTTCATTTTCACGCGGAGAGAAAAGCATTGCAAATCGCGTTTACCGTGCAGCTGTTGATGCCTGGCTTGGATACAGATACGTGCTAACGGACTATTTTTTTGATCTGTCGCAGTCGCTCAATGGAAATAAGATACAGCGGGTTCTTTCTCTTGCTCGTGCGAAGAACGTGGAGCTGATGACCCACCCCATCGTCCAGCGAGAAGCCAATTATCTTCAAAGCGAGCAATTTGGTTCCCTGCTGCGAGATCTTGCTTTGGGGAGCTATGCCAATTTAGAGTCGAACACGACTCGCAGGTGAGCGAGACGATCGGTTTACCTCGTCACCGAACTATGATGGCGCCGATTGATCATCTCGCCCACTAACCGGCATAACCACGCGATGCTGAATACGAAATACGTCCTGATCACTCCGGCGCGAAATGAGGAGGCGTTTATTGAAAAAACCCTCGCGTCGATGGTCGCTCAAACCGTATTACCTCTGCGCTGGGTTATCGTGGACGATGGCTCTAAAGACCGCACGGCTGACGTCGTTCAGACTTACGCTTCACGATGCCTCTGGATTGATCTGGTCCGCCGGGAGCCGCGTCCGCAACGACATTTTGCCGGCAAAGTTGAAGCGTTTAACGCAGGGCTGGCGCGTTTGGGGGCGATCGATTTCGAGATCATTGGCAACTTGGATGCCGATCTTTCCTTTGATCGCGATTACCTGGAATTTCTTCTTCGAAAGTTTGCAGAAGATCCTAAACTAGGAGTAGCAGGCACCCCTTTTCTGGAAAATGGGTACGACTCCGCTAGGGATAGTTTTGAGGGGGAGAGCCATGTTGCGGGCGGATGTCAGCTTTTTCGGCGTCAGTGTTTCGAGGAAATCGGCGGCTACGTGCCAAA
>QHZX01000167.1:1058-10772 GCA_003224835.1 Acidobacteriota bacterium
AGGCTCGCCAGTGTGGGAATTGTTTCGTGTCTGTTACCGTAGCACAAAGTCGCCTTTTCTGGTGGGAGGCTTGGTTCTTTTCGCCGGTTACGCCTGGGCGGCGTTGTGCCGACTCAAACGGCCCGTCTTGCCCGAGCTAATGCATTTTCATCGCCGAGAGCAGATGCAGAAATTGCGAGGGATTCTACTCGCACTGTTGAAGCGTCAAAAGATCGACAGCTTCCGAGTTGCAACAGATCGTGAGCTGTCTGAACAGTGCAACTCGTCGATCGGAAAATCTTAGGTGGCGCTCTGGCGCAATGGCCTTTACTAGCGTTGATTCAAGCGTGGCAGAAGAAGCATTGTTGTTAACCGGGGGCGCCTTGCCTGTTGGTGCTCAGAACATCGGTAAAGTGCTCGGCTTTTTTGGTGTTCCATGGTCTTCCCGGCCAGTCGCAAACTTTGTCGGAACCGAAACTTCTTTGCCCGACGGGTCGAAAAAAACACGGATATTTGGGTCATCGGAAACCATTCTTGACTTAGTTAGCCAACTGGAACGATCGCCCGAGCTCATCCGCCGCTGGCAGTCGTCTGTTCATTCAGTTTTCGTCTATGGAGGCGATCATACTGTGCTGCAAAAGCTAATGGCGCTGCTCAATCAACAGCAAGCCATCATCGTTAAGCCCTTGTGGCGCGGATATAGGAGTTTCCTGATCTCCGTCGATGCTGATTTATGCCAAAGCATGGCTGGTCTCTGCATACCTGTGTCGAACGCAAGTACTGGCACATCGTATGCCTTTCATACCTTGGACGGTACCGTTCAGAAAATCATCGCGGCGGAGAATACGGCTGTTTTTGTACGCCTGGAGTATCAAGGCGTGGCGGTTTTCATCTCCACTTGCACGGAAATCGTCAATCTTGATGCGCAGCTGCCACGTGGGATTTTTGACATTCGGGAGCACTTGTTTTCCGCGCTGCCCCTCGTTCTCTACGTGAGATGGGCTTTCGCACTTTCTTGCTGGCAGCGGCGGGAGGCGAACGCCTGTGTGGTGATCGATGACCCTCTTCTGAAACCGCGTCATGGATTTATCGATTTTCATGAGCTTCTCGAATTGATGAAGCGTCACAATTTTTCCACCAATATTGCGTTTATTCCGTGGAACTGGCAAAGAACCGATCGACAAACGGCTCGGCTCTTCAGAGACAACCCTGAATACTACTCACTTTCCGTTCACGGCTGTGATCATACCCGCGCCGAATTCGGCAGCAGTGATGTGCAGCTGTTGTATGTAAAAAGTAAACAAGCACTTCAGCGCATGGCCTCGCACAGGCGCGTAACCGGAATTGAACATGAGCCGATCATGGTATTCCCACACGGCGCCTTATCGGAAGCAGCATCGTTAGCACTCAGACAAACTGACTTCATCGCTGCGGCCAGCAATGAGAGTATCAGCAAGGACGTCGTGCCATATGCGATCAAAACGTCCGATGTATGGGACATCGCTGTAATGTGCTATAGCAGCTTCCCGATATTTACGCGCCGCTCGCCGCGCGAAGGAGTCGAAAATCTTGCTTTCGATATACTACTCGGCAAGCCCGCGCTTATTTCTATTCATCACGACTTCTGTCGGGATAATTACAAGCAGCTCATCTCCTTCGTCGACTCCGTGAATGCGCTCAAGATGCGCCTGAATTGGCGCAGTTTGGGTGGCGCGATAAAGCGTAGCTATCGGCAGCGGCAGATAACGCGAGACGAAATGGAAATCGACATGTTCGCTCGCGAGATATACATCGAAAACCGTTCCGATTCTCCAAAACGTTTCCTCGTCAGCAAGCGTGAATCAGTCCCTTCGGGAGTTTGCGCCATTGGCACTGAGGTGGATCGGCTTTCGTGGGACTTCTCTGACGGTCGTGTTCGGTTCGAGATCAGTTTGGACCCTGGTCGAGATGCCACGGTTCACCTGGCTTTTCATGAGCTCAGCAGTAATCCCCGGCGCGGCAAGAGCCTCCCGTATCTGGTACGGACGATGCTCCGCCGATACGCGTGCGAGCTACGGGACAATTATGTCGTGACGGAAAAATTACCGGTTCCGCCTCCGCTACGTGACATTTTCCAAAGCAATTCAGAGTCAAATTTTTCGCCATCGAGCCCGCAGCCAAATGGAGGTAGGCCTCTCGCGCCAGCAAGCAGGTCGTTTGACGACACGAATTGTACCATGACCTCTGATGAAACACGAGATTCTCTGTCTGGCCGTATTTCGGAAGCGCTTAGAAATTTCGTGGTTTGGTTAGGTAGATATGGCGAAACGTCGTGGGATCACCAAAGCTTTTATGCCGGCTTGGTCGGTCGGCGTGCTAAATTGCTTTACTACCGTCACGAATTAATTGGAACGCTAGCTGTCGCTCCTATGGTGTTTTTTGAAGCCTTCATGCCGGATGCCCGCCGTCTTTTTCACCGGCGCATTCGACTACCCATTGCCGACGCGCACTATGCGATGGGATTCGCTTTCCTTTATGAAGCGACGCAGGAGCGCCGATATTTTGAGCGCGCAATTCACTTTTTGGAGGAGTTGGAAAGGTCGCGTTGCCCGAACTTCAAGGAATATTGCTGGGGCTATCCCTTCGACTGGGTTACCCGAGGTGGCACCATCAAACGCGAGGTACCGCTCATTACCACCACACCCTATGCTTACGAGGCATTTCTGCAGATGTTCGAGCTTGAGCCACGGCGTGAATGGAAAGAGATTCTAGCCTCCATTGCGCGTCATGCCGCTTGTGACATAAAGAGCTTTAAAACATCCGAGCATGCAAGTAGCTCATCTTATACTCCTTTTGATGCCGGTGGAGTCATTAATGCCGCCGCTTACAGGGCGTTTTTGTTAACAAGTGCGTCTCAAGTTCTCTCAAACCGGGATTACCTTGATATCGCTGAAAGAAACTTGAATTTCGTTCTCGAGACGCAGAACCCCGATGGCTCGTGGTTCTATGCCGTCGATCACGTCCGCGAGTTCGTCGATCATTTTCATACCTGTTTTGTTTTGAAGGCGCTGGCTAAAATCTACCGGCTGACCGGGGATGAACGCCTCGATCAGGCACTGGAGAAAGGCGTTCAATACTACGTTTGTAACCTCTTTGATGAGGAGGGATTGCCCAAGCCATTCTCGAAAGCACCGCGTCTTACTGTCTACAAACGCGAACTCTACGACTGCGCCGAGTCCATTAATCTGTGTTTGTTGCTGCGAAGGCGCTTCCCAGATTTGGAAAAGATTCTAACGAGCGTAATCGCGCGCGTCTTGGACGAGTGGGTAAAGCCGGACGGCTCATTTCGTTCCCGTCAGCTTCATTTTGGCTGGGATAACTTGCCCATGCACCGCTGGGGCCAGTCGCAGATGTTTCGCAGTCTGGCTAATTACTTGCGGGAATCGCGTCAAACAATGCAGGGGGATTCGCGGTACCTAGCCGCGAGGGCCGATAGCGAGACGGTTAACTCTCAACGGTCACCGCTCAACGTTTAGCATGTGCGGCATTTGCGGCCAACTTAACTTCGCTACTGGCGAACCGGTGGAGTCTGCGGCAATCCGACGCATGACGCAAGCCATAGCTCACCGCGGTCCTGATGATGAAGGCTACTTCATTCGCGATACAATCGGCCTCGGTTTCCGACGGCTGTCAATCATCGACTTAGTTGGTGGTCATCAGCCTATGTTCGACGAGGAGCAGACCGTTTGTGTAATATTCAATGGCGAGATTTATAACTACAAAGAACTGCGCCACGAGCTGCACCAAAGCGGCTATAAGTTCCGCACTGCTTCGGACACCGAAGTGATCGTAAACGGTTATAAAGAGTGGGGAACCGACGTTTTCAGCCATCTCAATGGAATGTTTGGGCTCGCTATCTGGGATATAGAACGTAAGCGCCTCGTTGTTGCCCGTGACGCTATGGGCATTAAACTGATCTACTACCGCATCTCGCGGGATGGATTGATCTTTGGATCGGAGGTGCGGGCGTTGGTCGCGGCGGATCAATTTGAGCCAGCAGTCGATCCGGTCGCTCTTAACCTTTTTTTGCGTTTCCGCTATACGCCATCACCGCTGACGATTTTTCGAGGTATTCGGAAGTTAGCTCCGGGCTCAATGCTAATCGTCGAACGAGGACAATGCCGCGAGGAGCGCTGGTATAACTACACGCCAGTTCCCTTTAGCGATAAAAAGAATGAACGAGAAGCTACCGATGAGTTGCTTGAGCTGTATCGCGCCGCCATTAAGCGCCATCTCCTCAGCGATGTACCTGTCGGTATACTTCTGAGCGGCGGTTTGGACTCTGGCCTTCTTCTTGCGCTGATGAACGAGCAGGGAGGCCCGTGGCCGGCCTACACCATCGGCTACGGTGAGTCTTTCAGGGATGACGAGCTAGCCGACGCTGCCGAGACGGCAAGGCTTCTCGGCGCCAATCATATTACCGTGCAGCTTGACCGTCGCGAATTCGAAGAAGCGCTGCCTCGAATCGTACGGGCCCTCGAAGAGCCGGTTGCGAGTTCTTCGATAGTGCCCATGTACTTCATATCGCAACGTGCTCGGCAGGATGTGAAAGTAGCCCTGATCGGTCAGGGACCTGATGAGCTGTTTGGCGGCTACAACAGGCACCTTGGTGTCTGCTACGGTAATTGGTGGCGGTCTCTTCCACGCGCCTTGCGGGCATCATTAGGCGTGGCGCTAAATCGCCTGCCCCGCAATGAAACATTGAAGCGCGGCATTTACTCACTCGGGGAAGGCGATCGCTTGCGCCGCTATCAACATGTCTTTTCTATCGCGCCCGAAGAACAGATAGACAATCTTTTTCGCGACGATGCTCTCCCGGAGAAGCAAAGTTCTGAACTGGTAGACTATTGGCGCACTCTTCTCCCCCAGATGGAACATCTCGATGAGCTCGGTGGCTTTCAGCTTATCGAAGTACGCTCGTCTTTGCCCGACGAGCTACTCATGTACGCGGACAAGCTGTCGATGGCTCATAGTTTGGAGGCGCGTGTTCCATACCTGGACCGGACGGTCGTGGAATATGTGCAACGGCTGGATGCCAGTTACAAGATTCGTGACGGCAACCGCAAGTGGCTGCACCGCCGAGTTTGCGAGAAATTTTTACCGCCGCAGATTCTTCAACGCAAGAAACGCGGCTTCGCCGTTAATGTGGTTGACGAATGGTTCAATTCCTCCATGGGAGGTGAGCTTTCAAATCTTCTCCTCGACAGCGATGCCTTAATGTTTGATCTGCTCAAGCCTGAGCCCATCCGTGCTCTGCTTGAGAATCATCGATCTGGCCGGCAGGACAACCACAAGCTCCTGTTTAGCCTTGTTATGTTTGAGCAGTGGTTGCGCGGGGCGCGATCTAATCGCTACCGTCCCCCCGCCGAACTGACAATGGCATGAGCACGCCGAACAGCCAGCGCATCAAGGTTGAGATTAAGCCGAAGGGCAGACCAATATTGGTCGATGGAATCGCTCTTGCAGGCAAAACATTCATCATCGGCGGCAAATTTTTGAAGACGGTTAGCCTGAAGGACGAATGGCAGGAGGATATTGGTGATCCAGAGGAGGTTATCCGTGCCCTTAAAACGGCTCCAAGCCGGCTCGATCTTCTGAAATTCTGTCAGCGATTACCGGAGACCGAGGCAAAGTATCCATATTACAAGGAATGGCGACAAGTCGCTGCCATTCCAATTTCAACATTTCAGTATTGGTGGGACAAGCAAATCAGGTTCCGAGCTAGAAATAAACTGAGAAAGGCTGAGAAGCTTGGGGTTAGGATCGAAGAGGTTCGATTCGACGACGACTTTATCCAGGGCGTAGCGGAAATTTATAATCAATCCCCGATTAGACGCGGAAAGCCATTCCGCCATTACGGCAAGGATTTTGCGACGATCAAAGCAGAATTGGCGATTGATTTGGAGACTGCTGTCTTTATCGCCGCGTATTATGACAGAGAACTGATAGGTTTTATAAAGTTCCAAATCGATGACCGGTATGCGAGAATCACCCTGATTCTCGATAAAGTAGTCCACCGCGACAAGTCGCCTACAAATGGAATGATTGCCAAGGCAATCGAAATCTGTGCCCAGCGAAGGATTCCATATCTAACCTACTATCTTTGGCGTAGGGGCGATCATGGCAAGTTCCAGGAAAGCGTGGGCTTCGAGAGATTTCCGGTTCCAGAATACTACGTCCCTCTCACCATGCTGGGAAAAATTGTTTTGGCGTTAAGACTTCATCATGGGTGGAAAAGTATGATCCCGGAGCAGGTATTTGTTTGGTTGCTCGATCTGCGAGGGAACTGGTACGCAAAGAAACTCGCCGCTCGTTCAACGTCGCCTGTCGTTAAAAGCCCGGTCAGCCTATCTCGGTCGTAGTCCGCCCATCGCTGTGTTGCAATTGTGAACGACCCAATATTCATCGTCGGTCCTCATCGGGGCGGAAGCACGCTCTGGCACAATCTGATTGCGATGTGCCCGGGTATGCTGCGATTGGCCGAGCCCCGCTTTTTAGGTGCACCGCGACAGAAGGATTTTAATTTTTTCCTTCGTACCCAGGTAGGCGATCTTTCGCAGGATGCGCATGTCTTAAAAATGGTCGAATTATGTTTCTCAAGGAACACTGTCCCCGGCCTGGAAGGTCATTTTTGGAGGTTCCTGAAGAATCCGGTGGTCGACGATCCTCAATTCCGAGAGAAGGTAGTTGAGAGGATTAAGATGTCGGACAGAGGTATCGGTGCGATCGCACGGATTATCCTTGAAGAACTGACCGCTTTCAGCGGTTGCACTCAAGCATGTGTTAAGTTTCCCATTGATATCCGTCATCTTGCGCCATTGCTGCGCTGGTTTCCAAACTGCACGTCGGGCACAGCCTTAAGGATAAAGCAGCATCCACAGCTTGCTTGGTTTATCAGGCGAGCTGTTCTGCTCTTAGTGATTTCACAATACCGCCTCAGCGCGCAGGTGCATCAGAAGTTCAGAGGTCGACCTAACTACCGGCTGTTTCGCTACGAAGATTTGCTGGCCGAGCCGGAGCGAGTTTTACGTGAGCTATGCGAATTTACCGGAATCCAATTTCAAGAGGAAATGCTGGAGCCGCAGAAGGGCGAACACGAACATCAGCCTTCCAGTTTAACCGGGAAGCAACAGAAAGCATTCGACATCACTGCAGCCGTAAGGTGGCGAACAGTTATATCGCCCCTTGACAACCTAGTTACTTTAGCTCTAACTAAAGGAAGCATGCGACGGTTAGGTTACGACCCTAAAACTCATCCTATTTTCCGGCATGCTAGAGAATCTCAACCGTCCCTGCCTCAAGTTGTGTACTAGGGTGCCAGCTATAACGTGGATCGTATATGGTTTTGGGAGAGGTGGCTGAGTGGCTTAAGGCAACAGCCTGCAAAGGCTGTTATGCGGTTTGACACGCATCGGAGGTTCGAATCCTTCCCCTCTCCGCCACTAAGCTTATAGCGAACGACTTTAATAGTGACACAGAACTACTAATGCGGGGCAGGGTAGCGCCACCGGCGACAACTCGCTTCGGCCAAAGTGGGAGCGAATCGTAGGTCGGCTGCCTCAATGGACGACGCGCAAGCTGTTTTTGATTTGAACTGTCATCAGCGCGGGAGTTCGCGGCCTATTGGGCGCGTTGGGCATGAGGACATCATCCGAATCTAGCCGCTCTATCCCAGTGACTATTGCGGTGGATAAAGAAACCAGACTTTCAAAGCACCGGTTTCTCATAATTGGCGGTGCCAGTAAAGCCGGAACGACCTCGGTTTTTACATATCTGTCCGAACACCCACAAATCTGTGCTTCAGCGACCAAGGAAACACGCTTCTTTCTCGATCCCGATTACCCCCTGCGCTCAGAGATGCGCTGCCAAAGAGATGGGCCTGATGCATACCTTTCTTTTTTCGATGTTCAAGCAGCAGGGAGCGAAAAGACATGGAAGCTCGAGGCAACACCGGACTATCTCTACTCTCCGAGAACCCCAGATCTCATCAAGCAAACTTTGCCGAATGCCTGTTTCATTTTTATTCTCCGTGAGCCAAGCCGGAGGCTACTCTCATTTTATCAGTTTGGCCGACAATTGAATGAGATATCTCGGGCGATGACGTTTGATGACTATGTGGAATTGCAAAAAAACAACCCCCTCAGCGGTCGGGCACAACAGAAGTACCGACATCCCGTGTTTGATGCGCTCGAGCATGGGCGTTACTCACATTATCTCGGGCGATTCCTGGAGTTGTTCGGCAGACCTGCCGTCTACATCGGCTTTTATGAGGAACTGCAACGTGACCCCCATTCGTTTATGATTCCAATCTGCCAATGGGCCGACATCGATGAGACTTTCTATCAAGATTACTCATTCCAAATAAAGAATGCCGGCTTTACGGCGCGCAGTTCACGACTGCATCGAGTATATTTCGAAACCAGAGCGAGGGCTCGTCGACTTGTTCGCCAGCGGCCTCGTTTGCGCTCGGCGCTAAGACAGATGGGACATAAGGTGAATTCCGTCTACCAGCGACTGAATTCCACTAAACGCGAGCAGGTATTAATGTCTCATTCTACGAAAGATTTTATTTCTGCTTACTATCAGGACGAACCCGCCCGCTTGAAAGAGCTGTTGGGAATTGATGTGCCGTGGCTGCAAACGGTTCCACGCTGAGAGGGGTCAACATGCCAGGCATTCTCGGTATAATTGGTCCTCGGCCCCCTGAGCAGTGTCAGCGGCTGGTCCGGGCGATGATGACTCCGATGTTGCATGAGCCTGGCTATGCCTCGGGGAGTTATTCGGTACCCGAGTTGCAAATTTACTGCGGCTGGACAGCACATCAAAACTCGTTTGCTGCCCAGCAGATTTTCACCAACCGAGAAGGTGACATTAGCCTCCTGATCTCTGGGGAATGTTTTCCTGGTGGAACGGCGCCAGCCCTCGCCAACTCAACGGAGTCCGAAAAAGTGGCGGGCGGGTCGAGCTGGCTTATTCAATTGTATGAGGAACAGGGAGAGCGATTTTTTGAAAACCTTAACGGGCTCTTTTCCGGCCTGCTTATCGACCGGAGACAGCGCAAGCTTTTTCTCTTCAATGACCGCTACGGCATGGAACGTATTTACTGGCATGAGACCGACGATGAATTCTACTTTGCCAGCGAAGCGAAAGCGCTTCTTTCTGTGCTGCCGCAGGTGCGGGAGTTTGATCTCGAGGGCGTTGTGCAACTATTGACATTCGGGTGCACTTTGGGCTCGCGCACCTTGTTTCGCGGGGTCGAAACACTTCCCGCGGGATCACTTTGGTGCTTCGAAAACAAAGGACGGGCCAAGGGAAAATATTTCTCACCTCATCGATGGGAGTTACAACCGATCCTTTCACCTGAATCGTTTGCAAAACAGTTCGCGGAAACATTTCAAACCATCCTGCCGCGATACCTTAAATCCCGCAGTCGTGTCGGCATATCGCTGACGGCGGGTATCGACTCTCGGCTTATTATGGCATGCCTGCGACCGTCGCGGCCGCTCCCGGTCTGCTATACGTTCTGCGGTCAAAAAAGAAGTACCTTAGACGCTCGCATTGCGGCACAGGTGGCGGCGGCCTGCAGCCTTGAGCATTTAACTCTGAAACTTGGTCGCGATTTCTTCGAACAGTTTGCGACACACGCTGATAAAACGGTTTACGTTACTGATGGCAGTCTTGGCATAACCGGAGCTC
>QHZX01000167.1:10809-16412 GCA_003224835.1 Acidobacteriota bacterium
AGCCTCTTGGGATGTCGACAACGTTCTTGAATGCGGATCTGCAGCGGCAAATCGCCTCTATGCGGGAGGAGCAAGTTGCAAATCATCAACACCCGGTGACGTTTGCCGCATTTAACGAAATACCGCAAAGACGCTTTGGCGTACCCGCAGCGGCGCGCTCTCAGACCGTTTTTCGGACCCCGTTCCTCGACAACGACTTTGTAGCGCTTTCATATCGTGCGCCCCGAGCGAGCATAGCCCGTCGCGCGGAAGAAACCCTGGATTTCGTGAGCAAAAGCAATGCTGCACTCTCTTCAATCAGGACGGACAGAGGTTATGTTAATGGCAGGCGCACCTTTCTCCGCAAGGCTCTGGCCGAAACGACCTTCAAGCTCGACTACTTTTATTCAGAGGGCTTGCCTTTGCATGCGACACGTCTCGACCCCCTTTTCCGTGGTGCAATGTCCGCATTAGGCGTCGCGGGAAGGCATAAATTTTTGTATTATCGGACCTGGTTTCAGCGAGAACTGGTGCCTTATTTGGAAGAGCGCCTCAACAATTCCTCTATCCGGCAAAGCTCGTTCTGGAAAAGTGCGTCGGTTGATGCGCTACTGCGCGAGCACAGGTCAGGTCGAGCGAATTACCTACAAGAAATCAATGCTGCTCTGACGTTGGAAGCCGTGGAACGACTCCTGCTTAAAGCACGATGGAACAGCGAAACGTCTGCGGTTTTCGCTCCACAAACGACCGTGAGGGCATCTCATTAAACCTATCGCTCCGGTCTCTGGCGACAATGGCTATTATCTGTCGAGAACACGATCTACTATTTATTATGACTCCACGAACGGCATGCACTGCCGTTGGGGAGCTGCTGCGCACACATTACGGCGGCGAGTATCTGCCCCCTGAAGATGTCCTAGATAGAGATGGTCACACCCGTATCCAGCAGAAACATAGTACTTTGTCCGAGTTGATAGAAAATGGTTTTCTCTCGAGAGAAGATTCGGCAAGGTTGCTAAAATTCGCTGCAGTCCGTAATCCGTTCGATAGTCTTGTGTCGTTGTACCTGAAACAACGCACCAAGTATCAGCCTTTGCTGCTGGATCCAAATTCCTGGGTCAATCGCGCGCCGGCTTATGCCAGGAATATGAGGTATGCGAGCACACATTCCTTCACTGCCTGGGTGCTGAAGAAGTGCCGCAAGCAGCTATTGAAGCGCCTTATGGGCGTTCCGCCCTCAATGTTCATTGATTACATCCGCGGAACTGATGTTGTCATACGATACGAGAATCTCGGGCAGGAGTTGAATTCCGTCTTCGGCAAAGCCGGCCTGCCTGTCAAAGCACCACTTCCCATGGTCAATCGCACAACGGAGCGAGAGTCCGCGGACTACAGAACGTGGTACTCTAGTTTCACTGCCACCGCCGTTCGCCTCGCCTTCATAGAGGACTTCAGGCGTTATGGCTATAGATTTTAGCCGATGCGTGAATGTGACCCAATTGCCGCGGGTAGGCGTGACGGTACACTCGGCAAATCCATGTGGATTCGCTTCGCCAATGAAAGGCAGGGCTCTTGCTTGCTGGTATGGAAACGTTAGAAAAAGAACAGGTGCTTAAGCGCAGTTTTAAGAATAACTCGCCCCCCACTTTTCTGGGAATCGGCTCGATGCGGTGCGGCTCGACATGGCTTTATCGTGTCCTGCAGTGCCATCCTGACATTCGAATGAGCGACATTAAGGAGGTCGACTTCTTTTTTCTACGACCGATGTTGAGGCACGATTACGGGTGGTATGAAGCTCTCTTTGCGCCTGAAAATGGAACTGATCTCAAATCGGTTCGAGGAGAAATTTCACCGCATTATACGAGGTTAAAGGCGTGGCAGGTTCGTCGTGTCGCTGAAGCATTGCCGCATCTTCGGATCATTCTGACATTGCGACACCCGATCGAGCGAGTGTGGTCTCAAACGCTTTATGATTTCGGGCATTTGGTTGGAAGAGACGTGCGCCAGGTCGGTTCAGTCGAGTTTTTGCGTCAATTCGAAAGAGCTCGTAACAGATTGTCGTCTGATTATTTTCGTATCGTTAAGATCTGGTCCGAGGCCTTTGGCAAGGTCGCCCTGCACATCGGTTTTTTCGACCAACTGCGCGGTGATCCGCAAGCGTACATCAAGGGCGTGTTGAAACATGTTGGAGCTTCAAATTCCTGGAGGATCCCTGAGAAATTTCTTAAGGAGAAAGTTTGGGCGACGGAAAGCCTGGTCAAGTATGAACGGAAGATTCCGGAAGTAGTGCGATGGTATATTGCGGACCGGTTGTTGAAGCCGACAGAGCGTCTCAATGAGCTTCTGGAAGGTCGTGTCTCAAACTGGGTGGAAGAGATGTACGCCATTCGCGGCAAAACCCGGCTGAGCTGGAAAATCTTGAGTGAAATAAATCGTGCCGTGCTCTCCGTTCCGGAAAGACTGGCATACGAAGCTTATCATGCAGCTCTTGATGTCAAACTGTGGTTCCGTTGGCAGCAACTGCAAAGGTCGTGCTCGACCAATGGTGGCTTTAATGAGTCCTCCTCTTAGCTCTCCCGTTGCCCCTTCGGATGAACTCGCGGCGGCAGACACCGGCGCGAGTTTTTCCCAGCTGATTCGTAACATCACGCGTCAGGGCGCCATTGTTCTCCTGACACGGGGTGCGGCCATCCTCTTGGGGTTTGCTGTGACCATTTGCGTCGCCCGCGCTTTAGGACCAGCGGGGCTAGGTAGATTTAAGCTTGGTTCTGTAGTCGTGACTTTGATCACGACAATTTGCGTGCTGGGGTTAGACAGGGCATTACTACGTTATATTCCGATGCTGGAAACCAGAGGCGGGGCTGGTATTCGCAGGCTATTATTACGCAGCGGAAGCGTCGTTTTCGGGCTTTCACTTTTGTTTGGCGGTTTACTGGTCGTCGCGGCGCCTCTTATCGCCGACCGCTACTTCCATTCCCCGGAAATGACCGGCGTACTCCGCATGTTTAGTATTCAAATCCCGGCCCTGGCTCTTGTCAGATTTCTGGCCGGAGCCGCGACAGCGGCAAAACGCATCGATTTCTCTTCGAAGATCACCAACGTTTTCTCGCCGGCGTTGTTCCTTCTCCTCGTGCCGCTGATCGCTTTGGCGTATCCAGGGGTATTTGGTGTTATCACCGCGCGTTCCTTCTCGCAGTTTGCAGCCGTCATTTGGCTGGTCCTATTTTTGGCTCGCCGCTACCAACGCGTGCAAGAACAGTCGCAGGTAGATATTGGTACTTTCAAAAGTTATCTCAAACTATCGATTCCGCTGTTTTTTATCGTAGCAGGATACCAGCTATTGGGCCAAACGGATACGATGGTCCTCGGATATTTTGTTAGCGAAAAAGAAGTTGGTATTTATTCCGTTGCCGCTAAAGTGTCAGCCTTTGTGCTCATCGGACCAGACATACTGTTGCCTATTGTCGCGCCGTTGTTCTCCGAACTAAACGAGAAACGTGATCGTGCCTCATTGGAGGCTTTGTTTACCACGATGACGAAATGGTTCTGCTACTCTGCGCTCATCATCTTCGCCTGCATGGCGATTTTGCGCGTCGAGATACTACATGTTTTCGGGAATGCGTTTACTGCCGGAACAACAGTGTTATTGATTGTGGCCACGGGGCAGCTGGCGAATGCCCTTACCGGACCTACTGGTGCGCTTCTAACGATGACCGGAAAACAGAAGTTAGAGGTCCGAAATGTTGCCTGTCTCGTGCTGATTAACCTGCTTTTGAATCTGTGGTGGGTGCCCAGAATGGGGAAGTCAGGCGCAGCGCTGTCGACGGCTGTGAGTATTGCGCTTATTAACGTTATCAAACTTGTGCAAGTATATCAGATATATGGCTTCCGCGCTTATAGTCTTAGACTCGTAAAAGGGTTGATGGCTATTGGCGCGGCTGCTTTTGTCGGGTATTTGCTTCGCGATGTTCTTTTCAAAGTGGGGTGCGGTCCATACACGATTATGCCAGCGGCGGCGTTCGGCTTTATTATCACGGCCGCGATTGTGTTTTGGCTGTTTGGGTTGGAGAAAGAAGACCGGATGGCATTCGTCGCCCTGCGGCGGCGCTAGCCAGAATCAATGATTCTTCCGCCTGCAAGTGCAAAGATTGAGACAAAGGCGTAATTCCGTAGGGGAAGAAACGAATGTCACGCGGATAGCGCTCCTCACCGGAGGTGGCGACAAACATTACGCGTTCGGACTGGCAACCGCTCTTACGACCAAGAACGTTTTCATCGATTTCATTGGCAGTGATCAGCTGGCGAGTCCAACGCTGGATGGTAATCCGAGAATTAATTTTCTAAACCTACGCGGAGATCAGAATCCGAAGGCGTCGCTGATCAAAAAAATGGGTCGAATCGCGCTGTACTATTCGCGACTTCTTTGGTTTGGGGCGACCGCGCGAGCAACGGTGTTCCACATTTTATGGAACAATAAGTTGGAGCTCTTTGATCGAACGGTCTTGCTGTTCTACTATAAGCTATTCCGAAGGCGGCTTATATTTACGGCTCACAATGTAAATGCCGCGAAACGGGACCGCGTGGATAACTGGCTTAACCGGTCAACGCTCTACCTTCAATACCATCTTGTCGATCACATTTTTGTCCACACAGACAAGATGAAGGCTGAGCTCGTATCGGATTTTGGCGTGCCAAGTGATAAAATCAGTGTCATCCCATATGGTATCAATAATATTGTACCCCTCACTGCGCTCTCAGCAGGTGAGGCCAGGCGGCGGCTTGGAGTAAAACGCGGGGATTTTACAATGCTGTTTTTCGGGCAAATTGCGCCCTATAAAGGCCTTGAGTTCCTGCTCGATGCGCTATCCGAGCTTCTAAAGAAGTGTAGTCGTTACCGACTAATTATAGCTGGTCAACCGAAATGGAACGGCGCCTACTGGAAGGAAATGAGTTCTGTCATCACTCGCAGCGGAATCGGAGCGCGCATAATCCAGCGGATAGAGTATATTCCGGACGAGGAGATCGAGGTGTACTTCAAGGCTGCCGACGTGCTAGTCTTGCCATACACGCACATCTTTCAAAGTGGGGTGCATTTTTTGGCTTATACTTTCGGTTTACCGGTTATTGCTACGAACGTTGGATCCCTAAAGGAAACAATAGTCGAAGGTCAGACGGGGTTCATATCTGCGCCGTGCGATTCAGTCGACCTAGGTAAAACAATAGAACGCTACTTTAGCAGTGAGCTTTTTTGGAAACTCGACCAACAACGGCCGCTGATTCAGGAGTACGCCAACGCGGAGTATTCCTGGGAAAAGGTCGCTACAGTCACCGAACGCGTCTACTCTAACCTTATCGCCGGATGCCATGCATAAATCTGCAGAACGAGAGATACGACTTGAAAGGAGGTACCGCTAACATCCGTTCTCGTTCTACGACGGCACCAAAGCGTGTCGCTTTAGGTGGACGGGTGACTCGCCGCGACCGCTGGGAGGGAAATGTCTGCTCGTTGTTGTCGCCGCTGGCCTTGCCCTGTTTGGAATCTTGACGGTTATTCGTCTCTGGCCGTGACCCAGCGTGTTGATGCAGATGTTCTCGTCGTCGAAGGATGGGTCCACCCCATGCCA
>QHZX01000507.1:0-1914 GCA_003224835.1 Acidobacteriota bacterium
GGTCGGGTTCTACTACTCGCTTATGGATTGGCATCATCCTGATGGAGCGCGATGTGCTGCTGACGAAGCAGCGCGGCAGCGATTTGTCGCCTATACCCACGGGTTAATTCGTGAACTCATGACCAACTACGGAAAGATCGACGTCTTGTGGTACGACGTAGATTGGCCGCTCACGCCCGAGCAGTGGGAATCACAAAAAATGAATGACATGGTTTTCCAGCTGCAGCCAGATATCATCGTGAACAATCGCAATGGATTGCCGGGAGATTTTTCCACCCCCGAGCAGGAGATCCGCGCAGCGGACAAGGGGCGCGCATGGGAAACCTGCATGACTCTCAACGACAGTTGGGGATACCACAAAGCCGACGATAACTGGAAAACCCCGAAGACAATTGTGAATAATCTGATCACCTGCGCACGTGGGGGCGGCAACTACCTGCTGAACATTGGCCCCAAGCCGGACGGTGCTATACCGCAGGAATCGATAGAAATCCTGCAGGCCGTGGGAAAGTGGACCTCGCGAAACGGTGCAGCAATCTATGCCACTGAACGCAACGACTTCGAGTGGCATGTTTATGCAAACTTCACGCAACGCGGAAATACTGTGTATGCGCATGTTACGAACTGGCCTGGTGATACGCCCGCGGAGCAATGGCTCACGTTCTATCGGCCGCCGTCGGTGATCTCATTTGGCGGATGGAGGACCAAAGTTAAGTCTGTGCGCCTCCTGGTTGGGGACAAACCCTTGACCTATGCGCAAGATGATCTGTCGCTGCGCATCACTGGGCTTTCGGCGCCTGCTCCGGATGAACCTGCAACCGTGATTGTCATCGAGTGTGACGGCGAGCCGGAACTGAGTCACGAGTACGTGAGAAAAACCCGGCCACGCTCCAAAGTAGGAGTGAGCTAGAAAATACAGCTGTGAAATCCTACTAGCGCGAGGGTTCTTTGACCGTGAGTATCTGATCCACACTCACGGATTCGAGACGCTGGACAATTCCACTCGGCCAGGTTATCTCACTGGCCGAAATGTAGCTTCCGGCTGTGCTCACAAAGCGTGTTTGTTGGCCGGCGCCGGTCAGCAGACGAATCTTGGCACCAATTGCGTCACGGTTGCTAGAGGCACCGATCAGGTTGAATGTGATCCAATGATTTCCATTATTTCCCCGGTTTCGTAAGATGATCGCGTGCCCGTCATTGCAGTTAATGGCAATATCCATGAAACCATCGTTGTCGAGGTCACCGAATGCCGCGCCCCGCGCTGAAATAGGAGTCGTAAATATGGAGCCACTCCCGCCCGACACGTTGAAAAATCGGCCTTGCTCGTTCTTGAGCAGCAGGGGAGGTTCAAGGTGGTGAAGAGTCGGTTCGGTGAGTTCGATATTGTCCATTACGTGCCCCTGGGCCACGAAAAGGTCAAGCCATCCGTCATTGTCGTAATCAATCCATTTTGTTCCCCAACCGGAATGCGACATGGTCGAAGCACCCAAGCCAATTGAATCGGTGACATCGTCGAATGTCCCTTTGCTGTTTTGGAAAAGTTTGTATTTCTGATTAGCCAGAGCGTTCACAAATACCGACGGCCACCCGCTATTTTTGTAGTCGCCGGCGTCAACGCCCATACCAGCGAAGGCGTGACCGTTCTGGTCGTAGGCCAGTCCTGAGAGCAGGGCGATCTCTGAAAACGTGCCGTTCCGGTTATTGCGAAAGAGTTGCTCCGGGACCGAGTCATTAGCCACGAAAATGTCAGGCCAGCCGTCACCGTCAAAATCATTAATTGCGATGCCCAAACCTTTTCCTGGCGAACCCGCAATACCGCATTTCTTAGACACGTCCGTGAAAGTCCCGTCCCCATTGTTGTGAAAAACCAGATGCGTCATCGCCTCAAATTGATCAGGGTGACAATACGAGCGA
>QHZX01000507.1:2035-5033 GCA_003224835.1 Acidobacteriota bacterium
TAAAGAATGTTCCCGCCAAGGTTTGTGACGAGGAGATCAACATTGCCATCATTGTCATAGTCAGCAGTGGCGACTCCCATCCCGTAGAGTCGTCCCTGTAAGCCGGCCTCCTCGGTCTTGTCAGTAAACGTGCCGTCGCGATTGTTGTGGTAGAGCCGGTTCCAGTAACGTGGGTCGGCCTTGTCGAGAGAGGCTTCACGCGGGACCGGATCTTGAAGGCGAGCCCCATTCGCGAAAAACAAGTCAAGCCAGCCATCGTTGTCATAGTCAAACATAGCCACGCCTGCGCCCATAGATTCGGGAAGATACTTTTGACTGGTAGGGCTGGATTCGTGTTTGAAGCGGATGCCGGACCTTGCGGTCACATCTTCGAAGATATTTCGGGGCCCAAACGTCGCGAGTGAGCGGAACATTCTCGCGACGGGAATCGCAGCGAGCAAGCTAACAAACGAGCGGCGATTGATCTTCGAAGGCAAGCTATCGCGGCTCTCCCCGAACAGGAGGAGGTGTCTCACGGGTCAGATTGGCATATTTTGTGGCAAGATCAACATTGCCCAGCCGCGCGTACACCTGAGTAAGGAGAGTGTAAATTTGCAGATCGATAATGCCGCCCTGCTGCGTACAAGCTAACGCTTTTTCGGCATCCGAACGAGCCTGTTGATAGTTCTGAATTCGCAGGTCAAGCCTTGCGCGCTCGTACCACACCGCTCGAATGTCGGGGTTCAACTCGACCGCGCGATCAAGGTGGCGCTTGCTGCCACTCAGGTCGTTGCGCTTGAATAAAAAACGGCCATAATTGTAATCGAGAAAAGCGTCGTAATACCGCCCCATCTGATTCACGTCCAGGCCTTTTCGATAAGCTCGGTCCGCTCTCTCCAAGTCTCCGAGAGGTTCGAGGTTAAGCGCGAGATAATCCCATGCTCTCGCATCGCGTGGATTCAGCGTTGTGGCTTTGCGAAAATATTTCACGGCCTGCGGAGCCGCTTTTCCTTTGTCATATATCGCGCCAAGCTGGAATTGAGACTCGGGATCATCTGGATCAAGCTTAATCGCTTTTTCCAGCAGGGCTTGTCCCCGCGAAGATTGCTCTTTCATGACCAGAATCTGTCCTCGTATTGCCAAGGCGGCTGGATCATCTGGATCTTTGTCTAGCGCTGCTGCCGATAGTGCATCGGCGCGCATGTAATCGTGCTGCTCCAGAAAGAATCGTCCAAAGTACGCAAGTCCACGTGAGTCATTCGGATCAATGTCGGTGTAACGATAAAAAAGTTCCGCCGCCTCATTTACGTTGCCTTTGGCCTGTGCGAGGCGTGCCTGCTGGTGCGTTAATTGGTCTTCCGCGCCAGTGCACGACCCAGCGAAGGCTGGCCCTGTCGTGCACACCGCGATAGGCAATAATAAGAACGCGGCTCTCATACGTCATTCTTCCGCCACAGTCAGGATTTGGTCCGCCTTCACGTTGTGAAGCACCTGCACGGTGCCACTCGGCCATTTGAATTCAATTTCCTTGATGACTGTGTCTGTACCGAGACCAAAATGAACGCGAGGATCATTCGAGCTCGCGTAACTACCCGCAGTCGTGACGTGATTGTAATTTACCAATCCTGATGCTGTGATTACTTTGATTCGGGTCCCGATACCGTCATGATTGCTTTTCACGCCTATCGTCTTGATGAGAATCCAATGATTGGCACTTGGCGAAATGTTGTATAGCAATTCTGCCGGGCTTCCAATAGCAGAGATCACAACATCAATTTTCCCATCATTGTTTAAGTCACCGAACGCACACCCGCGGTGAGCAGCACGAATCTGCATGGCAGGACCCGCATCGCCGCTTACGTCTTGAAATGTTCCATCGTGCAAGCTGCGAAACACTGCATTACTTTGGCGATAGTGCTGCTGCTTGTCTAAATCGGCATTCTCGCTCACATGTGAGTTCGCCGTGAATAGATCTTTGTAGCCGTCGTTATCGAAGTCCTGGATGCCAGCCCCCCAGCCGCTCATCTTGAAGCTGCGGAATCCAATACCGGCCGCGTAACTCTCATAGCTGAAAAAACCGTTGCCTTCGTTACGGAACAAGGGATAAGTCTCGCCACCGAGAGCGGTGACAATGAGGCTGGGTTTGCCATCATTGTTCCAATCACGAAAGTCCACGCCCATGCTGGAAACAGGCACGCCATTATCAGTGTAGGCAACGAATGACTCGACACCAACTTCGTCGAAGCCACGGCCGCCGCGGTTCTTAAAAAGAAAATTCCTGTCGTTGTCATTGGCGACAAAAATGTCCATCCAGCCGTCGTTGTTGTAGTCTGCGATGGCTACGCCCATGCCTTTGCCGGTATGCCGTGAGATGCCCATCGTTTCCGAAACATCGGTGAAGGTGCCGTCGCCATTGTTGTGGTAAAGAATATTCGGTTCGCCTTTGTAGAGAGTCGGAGAGCAGGATAATCGCTTCCCGGGTAAGCCGCAGACACGCGAAGTAGCAAAAGACCAGTCGAGATAATTAGTCACGAACAGATCCAATTTGCCATCATTGTCGTAATCGAGCCACGCCGCGGAAATTCCCCAGAGTTTTTTTCGCGCCGGGGAAATGCCGGTTACGCCCGCTTTCGAACCCGCTTACGTAGAGATCGACAAAGCCGTCATTATCGTAGTCGGCTGCAGCGACACCGATGCTGTAGCCCTCGCCGCGCAATCCGGCACGGTCGGTGACATCAGTGAACGTGCCGTCGTGATTATTGTGATATAGGCGGTTCGAGAATCTGTTGCCCGTCTTGATGAGTCCCGGCAGGCTCGCCCCATTCGCGAAGAAGATATCGAGGTAACCATCGTTGTCATAATCTAAAAGTGCGACTCCACCCGGAATCCCATCAAGCATAGGTTTGTCAGGAAGTGTGCCGTTGTCCAGCACAAACGTGATACCCGATCGTTGCTGACGGTTTTCGAACTGAATCTGCGGTAGGCCAGAACTCCAGGATGCGATCGCCAGCATTGCGAA
>QHZX01000168.1 GCA_003224835.1 Acidobacteriota bacterium
GCAGCTTTGCCAGCAGCCGCACGAAAACCATTGTGGTTGAAACTTCGCGTCCCTCAGTGCCTTTGTAAAATTCTTCGAAATGCGATTCGGAAACCTGCTTGATCGGCTTGGAACGCACTTTGCGCTCGGGCATGTAGCCGCCAAGCTGTTTCCGCCGCTCTTGCATGTAACGGATTTCCGCACTGTCGTCGGGAGGACGATAAAACGGCGCGTTGTGCAATTCTTCATCTGGAATTGGAATTCCAAATCGCGAGCGGAACATGCGCAGTTCGTCTTCGTTGAGTTTCTTCTGCTGGTGGGTGATGTTCTTGCCTTCGCCGGCTTCGCCCAGGCCGTAACCCTTGATGGTTTTCGCGAGCACGACAGTCGGCGCCCCCGTGTGCTCGAC
>QHZX01000169.1 GCA_003224835.1 Acidobacteriota bacterium
CGCCGCACCAGCAGCCCATCGCGGTCATTCTGGATCAGGCTGTCCCAATCGCTGCCCCAAATGCACTTAATGACATTCCAACCGGCGCCACGGAAAATGGCCTCCAGTTCCTGAATGATCTTTCCATTGCCACGAACCGGGCCATCGAGCCGCTGCAAGTTGCAGTTGATCACCCAGATCAAATT
This sequence comes from Acidobacteriota bacterium, assembly GCA_003224835.1. Taxonomy (GTDB): domain Bacteria; phylum Acidobacteriota; class Terriglobia; order Terriglobales; family Acidobacteriaceae; genus Gp1-AA145. The sequence continues at coordinate 186 of QHZX01000169.1, forward strand.
GTCGAGTTTCTCGCGCGAGGCCAGAGTAATAGAACCCAAGGATTCTGGTTCGTCCATTTCGCCATCGCCGAGGAAGGCCCATACTTTGCCGCCGGTCGAAGTCTTCAGCCCGCGGTTTTCCAGATATTTAATGAAACGCGCGTGATAGATAGATTGGATCGGCCCCAATCCCATACTGACAGTGGGGAATTCCCAGAACTCAGGCATTAGCCACGGATGCGGATAGGAAGAAAGTCCACCGCCGGGCTTCAGTTCGCGGCGGAAGTTCTCAAGTTTTTCTTTCGGTAAACGGCCTTCCAGAAATGCCCGCGAATACATTCCGGGAGCGGCGTGCCCTTGAAAATAAACAATGTCGCGATCGCCTGACTCGGTGCGAGCGCGCAGAAAATGATTGAAAGCCACTTCATATAAAGTCGCCGCCGAAGCATAGGTAGAGATGTGGCCGCCGATGCCACTCTCCATCTTGTTGGCGCGCACGACCATTGCCATTGCATTCCAACGGACCAGACTCTTGATGCGGCGTTCCATCTCCTGACTTCCGGGAAATGGCGCCTGCTGACGAACCGAAATCGTGTTTTGATAAGGAGTAGTCGCGGTGAAGGGAAGATTGATGCCCGCGGCGCGGCGCGCATGAAGCTGCAGCTGCTGTAAAAGACGTCCCGCTCGCTCTGGCCCGCCCGTGGCCAGCACATAATCCAGCGAATCCAGCCACTCGCGGGTTTCAAGCACCTCTGAACCATCATTACTGTTATTGCTATTATTCCGCGACGCGGTCGGGGATTGTTGCGGCTCTGCCAATACCGGGGTCTGTGCCAACTCTGACTTCTCCACGTTGTGAATGAGAACCTTCCATGATAGAAGATTCCACGAAATTTTGCTGTGCGCGATTTCGGCACCGTTGACGATAATCTCGCGAAAAGTTTGTTGTGCCCAAATCGTAAGCGCCAACATCTAACGCCACTAAAAGGAGAGATATATGGCAAAGAAGAGCGATTCTGGAAATCATCACCCGAGCCCGGAGCCCCGAGTACATCAGCGCGGAACTGAGATTCAACGATTCGGCACGGTTAACCATGCTTTTAATCTCGATTTGGAAGAGCCGGTTCGGCTGGAGATGACTGAGCAGCTCAACCAGCTGCTTGCAGATTCCATGACCCTTCGTGATTTGTACAAGAAGTCACATTGGCAAGTTGCCGGTCCGACCTTTTACCAACTCCACCTCTTATTCGACAAACATTTCGACGAGCAGGTCGAGATCGTCGATAGTATTGCCGAGCGGATTCAACTTTTGGGTGGATTGGCCATTGCCATGGCGCACGACGTTGCCGAGACTACTCGGATCGAGCGTCCGCCAAAGGGCAGGGAAGAAGTTCCCGTGCAGATTTCCAGGTTGCTGGATGCGCACCTCGTCATTATTAGCCACTGCCGCAAGCTTGCCGAGCGCTCCTCCAAGTTGGGAGACCAGGGCACGAATGATCTAGTTGTAAGCGACGTTCTCCGGACCAACGAGCTGCAGTCGTGGTTCCTAAGTGAGCACCTTGTAGATGAGCCACTGGTCTATGCCGATCGGGAGAGTTCCAAAGCTGCAGATTAAGTAGCTCCGGATTCAGAGCGCGTGAGAGCTCGATATGCTCTGGTACACACTTATGAGAGCTGAGATTTCCTGAGGATAAGGTATACCCGTGCCGGTTGAGGGCATCTAATTTTTCTGAAAAAGCTGCTCAGGAAGGGATAACATGGCGCACCAGAGCCCTATTGTGCCGATAGGAAAGCAGAGAAGCGAGCCGATTTCCTGGCCGTCAGAAGGTAAGACATCTTCATCTGCACCCGCCGAAAAAGCCAAAGAAGCGTACCGCATTTCCGTGGCTGCGGCAGAACGCACATTCAACGATGTGCAGCAAAAGCTCTCCCGCACAACCACTTCGCTAACCAGGTCACTCCGGAGTTTCGCGACTGAGCGGCCGCTACATCTGGTCGGCATCGTCGCGAGTGTGTCCTTAGTTGCGGGAGTAGCTGTGCGGATCTGGAGGTCGAAACATGATGCATGATCTGAAAGTTGAGAACAATGGGCGCAGTCTTGGGGCCATCATTTCAGACGTTGTGGAAGAGCTGAAAGAATTTGTGAACACCCGCGTCCAGGTGTTGAAGGCAGAACTGCATGAGACTCTCGATTCGGTGCGCGTCGCCTTGCCGCTTGGTTTGCTCGCCCTGGTTCTGGCGATAACAGCCTTTTTTCTATTCACGGGCGCGGTTGTGGCTATTGTGGCATCAGCTTTTTCCAGCAGTCCATATGCCTGGTTCTACGCGTTCATTATTGTCGGCGTGGTGTGGACGGCGGCTGGCGGGATAGCAGCCTTTTTCGCATACAGCGAGATCCGGAGCAAATCAACTTTTCCAAAGCACACTGTCGAAGTATTAAAGGCCGACAAAGATTGGCTCCAATCAGAAGCGAGGACAAAATATGGCCGAGTTGCCTAGTTACGACTTAGAGTTGAAAGCCGCCGAGGAACGCCGCCGTCTACACGGTACTTTGGCCGAGCTGCGATCTCGGGTTAACGAGGAATTGGATTTTAAAAAACGCGTTCGCGAACATCTAGGCGCAGCATGCGCCGTTGCAGTCGTTGTTGGTTTGAGTCTCGGCTACTCTGTCGCCGGCCTGTACGTTCGCAGTTAAATCCAAAAGAATCAATTAGCTCTCTGCTGGAGCGCATCTCCGGAGTCTCAAAGCCGAACCGTGCCGATCCCTCGGCAGGCTCTTGTTGCAGCTATTGCAGAGCTGCTCGCGGAGCCTGTTTTTCAGAAACGACCCCAATTTTGTTACAAATTCGGAACAGATTCAGCTACACTGGCGCACGAAGATGTCAATTCGTAAGGTATGTTGATGATTGCTTTTTGGAACGTGAACAGTGCCCAGCTTGACTGCCAGTGTTTAGCATCGAAAATTGCGAGATTCCCGGGCGCCACAGGTCCTTCTCTGTGACCTCGCCAGGCTCGACTTTGCGCATAATGCGCGAGAGGCTTGGCTTCACAATGCGCGACGTTGAAACAGCAAGCGAAAAACTAGCGCGTAAACGTGGGAGCGATGATTACCTGGTACCGATCAGCCGGCTGTCCGATGTTGAGACCAAAGGTGTAACCCCGAGCATCTACCGCATTTACTCGTTGGCGATTATCTACCGGAGTGATTTTCACACCCTCTTGCGTTTATATGGCGTTGATTTAGAGCTCGCGGTTTCGGATCTCGAAATCAGCGCTCCTCCAGTTTCCCATCTGTCAGACGCACTTTCAGCAGTTGAGACGGCGCAGGTGCCGATTCGCATGGACCCGGGATTCGATCCTCGTAAAACACTGAATTTCGGCCGCATGGTTGAACAATGGGGGACAGTCCCCCTTAAATATCTGGAGCAGCTATCGAAGACGGGATTTACATATGGATATGTCGGCAGCCAAGATCTCACTATGTATCCGATCCTGCCCCCCGGTAGCTTTATCCAGGTGGATGAATCCAGGAATAGGGTAATGGAAGGTGGGTGGCGTTCCGAATATGAACGGCCCATTTATTTTGTGGAGACCCGCGAGGGCCATGTTTGCTGCTGGTGCACGCTTATGCGCGATTCCATCATTCTCCAATCGCATCCTCTTTCTCCGGTTGCTCCTCGGATTCAGCAGTATCCGCAGGATGCCGAAGTGATTGGACAAGTGGTGGGCGTGGCGATGAAACTGGGTGAGTGGCGTTCGGGTTCCGACTTCTCTCTAAACCCAAAAGAGCGTGAATCACTGAACTGAGGTGGCGAGCTGAACCCGCACCTGGATTGCTCGGAAGCAACTCCTCTTTTTTACGATCTAAACTCGCCAGGAAGTGCTCCGAATTTACCCCCGAATTTCGACTGCTCGACTCCACGTCAATAAGCAGTGTCTGTAACGGAGTACTCAGGACCTCTGATACCACCGTGCGGTGGGCTTCCTGAAACGCCTTTCTTGCCGCTGCTTCTCCATGTAGTTTGTTGAATCCCCAGTGCCAATACTCACCCCGTAACTTACGCAGTCCTCCCAGGTATTCCAACTTTCTCAAACAACCTGAAATAGCTCCCAAAGTAGTCTGGGACAGATCTTCAAGTGCGGATTTGAGTGTCATTTGTTCCGTGTTTCAGAAACGCCAATAATTCGCGCGTTCTGATCAGAGCGCTGCCAGTTCGCACATTATCACGGCGAAATTCCTACTTCAACCAAGGAGTCCGCTGTGAAGAAAACCTTACTAATACTTGCTGCCGCTGTTGTACTCGCATTTTCCATCACCATCCCACAAGCCAATGCCGGCGGTAACCCGATATGCCCTCCGGGAACCGTTTGCAAGTGACATAAATCGTAAGAAAACAAGTTGTGGGCTACGGGGGAACGGGCTACCATTTCTCCTGTAGCCCATGATTTTTGTCAGTTACTATCTGTGGATCGCCCCTCGTATATTGTTGGCGATATTCTTGATCTACCTTCTGCGGCGCAAGTTACAGAAGCAACTTCCAATTTTCACTGTCTTCGTTGTTTTTGAATTAATCCAATTTTCCGCTTTGTTCGCAGCCTTTCTTCAGTCCCCTTTTCCCGCAGCCATTTATCGCTGGCTCCTTTTGGTTAGCCAGGTGATCAGTTCCATTTTGGAACTCGCGGTCATCTATGAACTCGCAAATGAGTTGATTTTTGCTCGTTCATCTCTAGCATCAGTATTGCGGCCCGTTTTGCGCGGGATTCTCGCAATACTCCTGTTAGCCGCCGCGATTGGTTCGGGGTTTTTCCGGGGGATCAGTATTTACCGGCTTACGAATGTGCTTGGTGTAGTGGACTTCTCCTCGAACCTGATCCAAGCGGGTATGTTGCTGGCCCTATTTGTTTTTGCCCGTGTTTTGCGTGTTTCCTGGAGAGATTGGGTACCAGGCGTTGCCTTGGGCTTTGGGATAGCAGCTTCTATTGACCTTGCGAGCGCCGCTTTGCGCGCGGCGTTCGGAACAGATTCCATCATTGCTGTGGACAGAACCCAGATGGCCGCTTACCACGTATGCGTGGTTATTTGGCTGGTCTTTCTGTTCAGGTCGGAAACTACTCCTGCTTTGCCCGACGTGAAGTTGACGCTCTCGGATCTGGAACCTTGGGGTGAGGAACTACAAAAGATGGTGCGGAGATGACCACGTCTCTGATCTTTGCGTTCATTGGGCTGCTTGTCTTAGTGCTGATACTTCTCTTGGCCAAAGGCCATCTCACTACGCATGGCGATTTGCAAGAACTCGCTGCCCAGTTACGGCCAGTGGACGTAGCTGCGTTCTGCAACTTGATCTCGGAAAGCGAGCAGAAGTTTCTGTACGATCGTCTGCCGCCTTCTGAATTCCGGACCATTCATCGCGAACGTATGCTGGCGGCAGTTGATTACGTCCGCGGCGCTTCTCGTAATGCCGCCATCCTGATCCGATTGGGAGAATCAGCCCGGCAACATTCCGATCCCGCCATTCGAGATACGGCTCAGAAATTGGTGGATGACGGATTGCGATTGCGGCTCTTTGCGCTTCAGTTGGTGCCCAGACTTTATCTGTCGATGGCATTTCCGAGGTTGAGTCCGGCTTCGGACGGCATTGCCGATACTTACGACAGTATGAGCCGATATGTCGTCACACTGGGGCGCCTGCAATTCCCAACGCATGAAATGTCGTCAGCGCTGTGAACCCGATCTGAATGGGCTGAACGCCGAAATTTGGAGATCCCTCACAGGTGGCGAGGAACTCGGCAGCCGTTAACGTTTGGACGCGATCATCAGCCCGAGAACGATTGGCAGGTAAAGTCAAGTACAAGGGCCGATGATTGCCGGCCACAGATAGCAGCGTCGTTGCTATCAAGATCACGGCGAAACCGAATATTTCTGCCCGCGTAAACCGCCAATCGCGATCGAAGCTTGGCAGCATGCGATAGCCGGCCCGGGCATAGTCCTCGCGGTACATCAAAGCGATCGCCAGAAAATGCGGGAACTGCCACAGAAAGAGAATGCTAAAAAGTAACCATGATTCGCGGCTGATGTTTCCCGCAGCTCCGGCCCAACCGATTAAAGTTGGCATGGCCCCGGGAACTGCTCCCAGCAACGTGCACACCGGACTCTTTCGCTTGAGCGGCGTGTAGACAAGTAGATAAGAGAGCAGCGTTGAAACCGCCAGCATCGAAGAAAGCAAATTTACAGTCGCGGCGAGATAAACCCCGCCAACAATACTGAGTACAGCTCCAAACCGGAATGCTTCGCGAGCGCTGAGCCTGCCGGAAGGCAGTGGCCGATTTGCCGTGCGGCGCATCTGGCCGTCCCACACTCGCTCCATCCACTGGTTCAGAGTCGCGGTGCCGCTGGCAACCAGAAGCGTGCCCACGAGTGTATTGATCAAGTGGGCGATGCGAAACGGACCGCGAGACCCGAGATAATATCCTGCTGATGTCGTCATCAAGATGAGCAGGTTTACTTCGGGCTTGGTGAGACTGTAGTAGTCCTTCAGCTTGGATCTGAGCGTCTGCGTGATCAGGCTGTCGTTCATGTTGGCCGTGGCGATGCTATCACTCGGAGTCAGATTTGTTCGATTTGATCATTGCGGGTGCGACTGAGTTTCTCGCAAACCACGCTCTTCAGAATAACACCAACAGAACCGTCTCGCCGATGGGGCGGAGCTGGGTCTGATCGTTGGAGAGACAGCGGAATGATTCCAAGCAGTGTTAGGCCGCGCTACCTAATGTTTCCAGTTCCATACCGGATTGCCCTTGTCATCGCGAAGCACCAGCGTATCTGTACCTTTCACAACTTCGCGCGCCAGGACCATATCGGCATCCCCTTGCTTAACTTTCGATCCGGTAAATGCGATCTCGTCGCCCTTGGCGAAACTCACGCCCATGTCGTCTATATAAGATTTTGGGCATAAATAAATCTCGAAGGTATCGGTGCCGCTCTTGATGGTGAGGTACGCGATCTGTTTTTCGCTGCCCTTCGGGGGTAGCTTCAGGTCTTCGATTGTGCCTTTGAATTTTGATTCCGTGGCGGTGTCGTACTTGGGGCCAGCCTGCGCGAGCGAGAAGGCGCTGCACACAAGCAGAGTCAAAAAGGTGAACAGGATTGTACGGAAACTAGCCGGATTAAAACGCATTGCCTGACCTCCTCGCAGGAAGAGCGGAAGTCAGCCGCAGGAGCTGCAGACGACACAGTCCGTTCTCCGTGCAGGTTTTCCAGGAATAAAGCGGAAAACCAACTTCATGATACGCCTGCTGCTCTGGCGAGAGTAGTGGAATTTAAAGCTGGTCTACTCTCGTGCAACTAGGGGAGATAGAGACCCGACCGAGTGAGGAGAACGGCTTCGGCCAGAGGATTGGAACGCGCTGAGACCTTAAGCTTTCGCCACGAACATTCGGATAAGGGAAAAGGTCACTGCACCAACCAATGCAGAAGCCGGTATGGTGAGGACCCATGCCCACACAATACGTCGGGCGACTCCCCAACGCACCGCCGACAGGCGTGTAACTGCGCCCACGCCAACGATTGCTCCCGTGATGGTGTGAGTTGTGCTCACCGGAATGCCGGCGAGCGAAGCTGAGAACAATGTGATCGCTCCCGCAGTTTCTGCGCAGAAGCCGCCTACAGGCTTAAGCTTCGTAATGCGCGAGCCCATGGTGCGCACGATTCTCCACCCGCCAAAGTACGTGCCAAAAGCAATAGACGTTTGCGCCGCGAGCATGATGGGCCAGCGAAATCTGCCCCAATTGCCGGCCAATTCAGCCGCGGTCAGAAACTTTGCGCCGTACAGTGCAGTCGCGATGATCCCCATTGTCTTTTGACCATCGTTGCTGCCATGTCCAATGCTGTATGCCGCTGCCGAGAGCAGCTGCAGTTTTCGGAACCATGCGTCCACCCGCTGAGGCGCTTTGTTGCGAAACAGCCACATCACCGTGGTCATGAAAATGAGCGCAAGGACCAAACCGATTATTGGCGCGACAAAGATAAAGAGCACAGTCTTATACCAGCCGGTCGGAATAATCACGCCAAAACCGGAGCGCATGATTGCAGCTCCGGCGTAACCGCCGATCAAAGCATGCGAGGACGAGGTCGGCAGACCCCACCACCAGGTCAGAAGGTCCCACACGATCGCCCCCATTAGTCCGGCAATGACAACGTACTGTGTCACCTCGGAGACGCGAATCATGCCGCTTCCCATCGTCTTCGCGACCGCAGTACCCAACAAGAACGCCGCGACGAAATTAAATACTGCCGCCCAAAGCACGGCGAGTTTCGGCGAGAGCACGCGAGTGGAAACTACAGTTGCGATGCTGTTTGCGGCATCATGAAAGCCGTTCAGGAAATCGAATGCCAGCGCAACTAAGATCGTAATCAGTAGTAGCAGAATGTCGGGGGGCAAGAGGTTTTTCCTGGTCTTTGATCAGGCACTTTTCAATACAACCGTCTCGAGAACGTTTGCAGCGTCTTCAGCTTTGTCGGTAGCGGTTTCCAGAACCTCGAGCAATTCTTTGGTCTTGATGAGCTTGATGGGGTCCCTCTCCCCTTCGAACAGCCTGGCTATGGCTTCACGGGATGCCACATCCGCTTCGTTTTCAAGCCGCTTGATTTCGACACACCGCCCTAACACGTCACCCTGGTTCTGCAAATGTGATACTGCCTGTCCCAGCTCTTTGCATTGTGAAAGGACCAACCTTGAGAGCCTGGCCGCCGCAGGGGGTGGTTCGGTTATTTTGTACATCCAGATCCTCTCGGCTGCAGCATTCACGAAATCCAGAACGTCATCAAGAGAAGAAGCCAGCCGGTGGATGTCCTCCCGGTCAAAGGGGGTTATAAACGTTTGGTTCAGTTTTGTGAGGACGGAGTGCGTTAAGTCGTCTCCGACATGCTCAAGTCGCTTGATTTCAGCAGCCTTTTCTTCCCTGGCTGGGTAATTGTCGAAGAGATCCACAAGAGCATACGCTCCGGCGACAAGATTCGTGGCGATTTGCGAAAACATCGTGAAAAAAGTCGGGTCTTTGCGCATGAAGCCGAACATATTGAGATCAGGGCTCCGTTCGGGTTGGGGTTTCTCGCCGGTAATTCAAAACTCGTCAATATCTCATCTATTCCGGCGCGAGTCAATGCGGCAAGTCAGGTACAGCGACTGTTCTGGTTGAGAAGGACGTAG
>QHZX01000512.1 GCA_003224835.1 Acidobacteriota bacterium
GACCGGACATCGCTATCGCCGAGCGCGAAACTGCAGCCGCGAATGCGCGAATCGGAGTGGCGAGGGCGGCTCTTTATCCGAGCATTTCGCTGGGAGGCAGCGGTGGCTTTGACAGTCAGGCAATAGGTTCATTGCTCAATGCCCCAAGTTTATTTTGGTCATTGGGCTTGTCCGCGTTGGAGCCGGTGATCGCGGGTGGGCGCAATCGTGCTCAACTTGATTTCGCGAAGGCGGGATATCAGGAAGCGGTGGCCAACTACCGTGAAGTTGCGCTCACGGCATTCCAACAGGTCGAGGACGCGCTGTCAGGCCTGACTACATTGTCTGCGGCATATGAATCACAGCAGCGGGCGGTCGCAGCCGCTGAACGGGCGCTACAGCTTGCCAACGCGCGATATAGCGGAGGGCTGGTTACCTACCTGGATGTGATTACAGCGGAAGAGCAGGCACTCTCGAATGAACGCGAACAGACGCAACTGCTGGGCCAGAGGATGACCACATCTGTCCTTTTAGTGAAAGCGCTTGGTGGCGGTTGGGATAGTTCCAGTCTTTCGGCAGCGGGAATCAAGCCAAGCTTAAGGCAGGCAGTTCAGCAGTAATTTCGCGCAGAAAAAACGGGCGAGGACGCCCGTCTTCCTAGATCATATTCTCTTGGCTCTTCAGAATCCCGGCATAAACGAGTATCCAATGGAAATCGTAAATCTGGCCGCGTTCGCGCCATTGAATTCGACATTGTTGTGAATTAGGTAGTAATGGGCTTCTGGCCGGATAAAGGCATTGCCCCAGAAGTAGTAGCGAATATCGGCGGCGAAGTGTCCTGCGAAATGGTTACTGCTCTGGTAATTGGTGCAGGAAGTGAAGCCGCAGGTGTAGTACGGAGTATAGAAGCGAAGATCTTCGCCGCCAATTCCTGCCATCACATCGCCGCCGAATTTCTTATTGAATTTTGCGCCATAAACGGCGTCAAAGTCGTAAAAAATAGGACGGTAAGGGGCCTGAAACAAAAAATTGGAACCGGTTGCAGTGTACACCGCCTGATGTGCACGCCAGGCAGCCTCGCCCCCGAAACCGATGTGGTGCTTCAAAATGAAGAAGCCACTGAAGCTGGGATAGAGGCCACCGCTTACGGATGGAAAATTTGTACCATTGCTGTCCGTGGTTGCTGATGGAGCCTTGATTGAACCGAAACCGAAGGCTCCATGAAATTCCTGGGCTTGCGCGGTTAGCGTGAAGAAGAGGGCTCCCGCGAAAAAAACAAACGCCAATAACTTTTTCAAGAGAAGCTCCTACAACAAAATTTGACTCATGAGCTTGACTACGGTTTAACCCGGAAGTTGCATTATAGTTCTGCGGCCAGCCTCCGAACAGAACCCAGCAGGGAACTGCCAGCGTCCTGTACTCCAGGTTCGATGCTGCCCGGAGCAAATTTGTTACGTGAGCGGTTGCAGCGATTCCAACCGGCCACGTGCCTGACTCTCGGGTGAAGTACCAGAGCAAGAGTCCCTTCTGGCCTAAGCCGTATTGCGCCTGGTGCACAACGAAGTGATTCGTGCTCTAAACCAGAGTTTCTGAAGTATTAGGACGCATAGCTGCTGGGGGGAGTTGCTCAGAGTTGCGGGACTGAAATGCAGGTTTGCCCGCGATTTCGCGCTTCGTTCACTTAGCTGTGGCAGAACTGCTTAACCTTTCACACTTACCTTGGAGAACGAGAGAACCGCAGTACCGGACCGTGGAGTGCCCATCCAAGTTGCAGGCCGGAAGGTAGTAAGGATGAGCATATTTCTCAATTGATGAATATCATTTGGATCCTGAGATCCCGACAGTACTCGATAATCCAACACACGACCATTCGCATCGACATAAGCTTCTATCACCAAAGAGTCGTCGCCGACCGCGCCCATGGTGAATCCGAAGCTGCTGGGCTGCAACTCAGGATCAGTTGCGAACATCAGCGGCACATCTGAGGCGTTTGCGTGAACCGCCGGAGGCGAGGTAAGCATTCCGGCCACCACACCGAAGATCAGTATCGTCGCTACGAGTCCGGTGGTGGCGGGAACCATAAAAGCACGAAGCGCGTTCTCAACGTGCAAGATGAAGTTGCCGAATTGCGGGCTTCTGCGGCGCGCCGCCTCATGTGAAATTGCAAGGCGCAGCTTGAGGGATAAATCTTCGGGCACACGGGCAGGACCGATTCGCGCCAGCAATGCCTGGGTCCGCTGAAGAGCCTGATACTCGCGGTCACACGGCGAGCATTGACGCAAGTGCTGATCGAGAGCATGCATCTGCTTGCCAGTCACCGCACCATCCAGATATGCGGAAAGCATCGATTTGGATTGTGTGCACGTCACGATGCAACCTCGATTCTAGTGCCACAAGCGCGTGCATGGCCGTCCTCAACGCGTAAACCCAATTCTGGTCCAACTTCTCTGACATATTCGCTAAGCCGCTTTCTCAGAGCGTCGCGACCTCGTGTAATGCGCGATTTCACTGTCCCAAGCGAGACTTGGGTAATATCAGCGATCTGTTCGTAAGAAAGATCCTCGATATCGCGGAGGACAACTGCCGTCCGATATGGCTCGGAAACTTTTCTGAGTTCACATTCGACCCGCGCCTGGACTTCATGATCGGCCACAGTATCGAATGGAGACTTACGGTGATC
>QHZX01000170.1 GCA_003224835.1 Acidobacteriota bacterium
TTGGAGAAGAACGCTCCCGCAGACAAGCGCGACCTGAACAATACCAGCGCGCTCACGCTCACGGCCTACTTGATGCAAAAAGACCCGCTGCACCTGGGCACTGACGCGCAGCAACGCTACTCCTCAATCGCTCAGGCCATCGCAAATTATCGCGACAAGACCAAAGGTGGCGTGCTCTCCAGCCTCGATGAATTAAAGGGAGTTGCTGAACCAGCTGTGCTGGCCGCAATTCAAAACGATTTCTTTCTTTCCGATTTCGGTGTCTATCAGGTAGAGATCGTCGGACCGCAAGTCGGCGCGCAGCTGCGGAAACAGGCGGTTCTCGCGACGACCTATTCGCTGGCTGGAATGCTGATTTATCTGGCTTTTCGCTTTGAATGGATTTATGGCGTTGCTGCCGTGGTCACTGTATTCCACGATACTTTGATCACTTTAGGCGCATTCTCGTTGACCAATAAGCCTATATCTCTCACAGTCATAGCGGCCATACTGACGCTGATCGGCTACTCCAACAATGACACCATCGTGGTCTTCGATCGCATTCGCGAGAACCTGAAATTGATGCGGCGTGAGAAGCTCTCCGACATCGTAAACCGCAGCATCAATCAAACTTTAAGTCGAACTATCTTGACAGCAGGTTTAACATTCCTGACTGTATTAGCTTTGTTCGTTTTTGGGGGCGAAGTGTTACATGGGTTCTCCTTTGCCCTGGTAATCGGCATCTTAATCGGGACGTATTCCTCGATCGCCATTGCGGCCCCGATTCTTGTGGCCTATCAGGATTGGCGATCAGGCCGTAACAAGCCGCCTGCCATGGTTCCAGCGGGCAATGGCGGCCGCCGTGAGAAAGTTCGAGCGAAGGCATAGATCCTCGCATTTTACAGGCGCGGAACACTGGCCGGAGCTCAGTTCTGAGTAGGTTGTCGCTCTGTTGGTTGTGCAGTGCTGCTCTCCGGTTCGGGTCCGGATGTGGCTCTGGACGCCCCCGTCCAGGGTCAGGCGGGCGAAAGCCTTCCTTCTTCATTGCATCTTAGAAACCCTGACACGCCGGGAGCAAATTGGCGATGTGCGGTGTCTAAAGCACCGTAGACCTGTGCAGGGAGAAAACTCATGTTTGAAGATAGCCTGATTGAATCGGGTGGGAAGCTAAAAACTGCACGCGGAAAGACCACGACATTTTCCTTCGTTTTGGAAGCGGTGATCGTAGGCATCTTGGTCTTGATACCGCTGCTCTTTACTGAAGCCCTACCCAAGGCGCAGTTGATGATGGCCTTGGTCGCGCCGCCACCTCCACCACCTCCACCCCCACCTCCGGCCGCGGTCAAAATTGTGAAGCAGGTTCAGACCGATATCGTCAACGGGCAGCTCCGGACCCCAACCAAGATTCCAAAGAAAGTGGAGATTATTAAGGAGGAGGAAGCCCCGCCTCCGATGAGTGGAGTGGTCGGTGGTGTGCCCGGTGGCGTCCCGGGTGGCCAGATGAACGGCGTTATAGGCGGCATCATCAGTAACGCGCCAATGGCTGTGCCGAAAGTTGCCGTTCAGCGCGTTCGCGTCTCTCAGGGCGTGACCCAGGGCATGGTGCTTCATAAAGTCCAGCCTACTTATCCCCCGCTTGCGCGTACAGCTCGAGTGCAAGGAAGCGTGCTCTTGGCCGCTGTCATTGGTAAAGATGGCACCATTCAGAACCTGCACGTCATCAGCGGCCATCCGCTTCTGACCCAAGCCGCGTTAGAGGCCGTACGCCAATGGCGGTATCGCCCCTATATTTTGAACGGGGAACCTGTAGAAGTGGACACGCAGGTGACGGTGAACTTCACGTTGTCTGGCGGATAGTTGTCAGAGCTACTGATTGAATTTTTGGATCGTCCGCGTCGCGGACGATCTTTTTGCTCGGATTTACAAAGTAAGGTATTCGTCTAAGGAAGTGTAAGCATCTGAATTTTTTGAAACAAAGATCCTGAGGAGGAGAAGCAACTCATGTTTGCAGCTCATGCAGCAACACACCTGGTAGCGCATTTCTCGACCACAGCCACCTGGCTGCTTCAAGAAACTACACCGCAATGGGACCCGATCTCTCTTTGGAAGCAAATGGGATGGGTCGCCCGCACCGTCGTCTTCATTCTGTTCATCATGTCCGGCTGGTCCTTTGGCGTGATGATCGATCGATGGATGGCATTTAGCGCGGCCCGTAAGCAGTCTCGGGCCTTTGCTCCAGCAGTGGCAGGCGCCCTGCGGGACGGCAAGATTGACGAAGCAATCAAGGTTGCGGAACGCAACAAGAAGAGTCACCTGGCCAAGGTTGTCACCGCTGGCCTGATGGAGTTCCGTGCCCACCAGGAGAGCAGCGACATTCCCGGTGAAACCATTGAGGCGTCTAAGCGTGCTCTTGAGCGGACCGAAGCCATCGTCCACGCTGAACTAAAGCGCGGTCTCGGCGGCTTGGCCACCATTGGTTCAACCGCGCCCTTCGTTGGCCTGTTCGGCACCGTTATGGGCATCCTGAACGCCTTCAAAGGTATTTCGCAGGAGAAGGCAACTGGATTGGCCGCAGTCGCTGGCGGTATTGCTGAAGCTCTGGTCACCACTGCTTTCGGATTGCTGGTCGCGATCCCGGCCGTGATGATGTTCAACTATCTAACTGGCCGCGTGGAAGCGTTCGATGTGGAGATGGACAACTCATCGAGCGAGCTCATCGATTACTTCCTCAAGCGTCGCGGAGCAGTGCGCCGGTAACTGATTGTGGAGCGACGGGCGTGTCGCCCGTCGAGCAGGAGCGGGGACGCTCGTGCTCCCATGATCACGCAGAGTTGTTAAGGTCCGGCAGGAAGCAATTCCCGCCGGACCTGCCTCCTCACGCAGGCCAATGCGCTGAATTTCGGGCAGGAGAACATTTATGGCGATATCGATACGAGACGAAGGGGCAAAGGTCAATTCCAACATCAACGTGACTCCCATGGTGGACGTCATGCTGGTGTTGCTGATCATCTTTATGGTGATCACGCCCATGTTGCAGAAGGGCGTTACCGTTGACCTCGCGAAAGTTAATAACCCGCAGCAAATGCCGGATGCCGACAAGGAAGATGCGCTCATCGTCGCTGTCATGAGAAATGGCGACGTGTTCTTTGGCAACGATCGTATCAATCCCGATCAGCTGACCAACAAGATCAAAGACCGGATCGCAAGCCGCGTCAACAAAACTGTTTACCTGCGAGCCGACGCGCGGGCCAAATATAAGTCAGTTGTCGACGTTGTCGATAACGTCCGCGCCGCCGGAGTGGACGACCTTGGCTTGTTGACCGATCAGAAAAAGCAGACAAACGCTCCCGGGGCGCCGACGGCGCCGACGCCGGGCGCAAGCGGGTCTGAATAGATTTCTAGGGAGCTATCTTATGGCAATGTCAATGGGTGGTGGAAAAGGTGGGCCTACGCCGAAAGGTCTGGACGCGTTGGTTCCCCAGCCGCCTCCGCCAAATCAGCCCAAGAACACGCAACCGGATCGCACCATCGTGGTGCAGGTCATCGATAAGGGGCCTGGCCAGACACCGGGATTGAAAGTCAACCAGGACGACGAGACTTGGGATCACCTGCAGACCCGGCTGACTGACATCTTTAAATCGCGCGCCGAAAAAGTAATGTTCGTGAAAGGTGATGACAACATCCCCTTCGCGGATGTCGCCAATGTCATTGACATTGCCCATGCTTCGGGCGTGGACAAAGTCGGCCTGATCACTGCCAAAATTGAAGCAGGCGGCTAATCGACTGTGATTCGCGGTCAAAGGACTGGCGCCTCCGCCCGTCCGAATCGTCAGAGCCCAGATGAATTACGCCCGCGTTCCCAAATTGTGTTATCGTATGCGGCTGGACGGCGGGCACATTCCTGCGAGGGGGAATAATTTTCATGAAGGTAAGCTTAAGAGTTTTGGCATTGATCGCAGTCGCTGCGCTCGCATTGTCAAACGCGGGTTGCGACAAGCTTCGCGCGCGCGATCAGCTCAATAAAGGCGTTGCCTCCTATAAGAATGCCCGCTATGAAGTAGCGATCGAACACTTCAAGAATGCCGTGGCGCTCGATCCCAGCCTTCAAAATGCCAAGCTCTATCTCGCCGCCGCCTATGTCGCGCAGTACATACCTGGCGTTGATTCTCCGGAGAACCTGCAGAACGCTAATGGCGCTATTGCCCAGTACAAGGATGTATTAGCGCAGGACCCTAAAAACGTAAACAGCATGAAAGGCATTGCCGGCTTGTCTTTGCAGATGAAGAAGTTTGATGATGCCAAAAACTATTACGGCCAGGCGATTAATCTCGATCCCAATGATCCCGAGGCGTATTACTCAATTGGCGTGATTGATTGGACCATGGCATTTCAATCTCGAATGGAAGAACGGGCAAAGATTGGGCTTCGGGCTGATGAGCCGCTCAAAGACAAAAAGGTTTGTGCCAAGCTGCGCGAATCGGGCGGCCCCGCGATTGAGGACGGAATCAGTAATTTGACCAAAGCATTATCGCTTCGCCAGGACTATGACGACGCCATGGCGTACATGAATCTGATGTACCGCGAAAAAGCCGATCGCGAATGCGATCAACCCGACCAGCGTGCCGCCGACTTGAAAACCGCCGACGAGTGGGTGGACAAGGCTATGGCTGCCAAGAAAGCTAAGGCGCAAAAATCCGCTGGCCCCAACGGCATCACCCTGGACCAGTCAAAGTAATATCTACTTCATCATCGGATCGTGGGGAGACGGGCGTCAGCCCGTCTTCAATTGACTGCTCCACGAACCTCAATCCTGCAAACCAGAATATTGGCGCCAAATTTTCGTGGAGACCTGCATCCATACTGTCCCAACATCCCCTGAAACTCTGGTTCGCGATCCACGATGAACCCTGCTTGAAACAACCAGACTTCATGTTGATCCACGGTCTTCTTCAAACTCTCGATCTGCTCCTGAAATGTCCCAGCACGAAAAACCCAGAGCCCGGGAAGCAACGAGGCCGATCCATATCCGCCGCACCGTGAAACATAGAAGAATTTCGTCAATTCTCCGGAGTGAGTTATGTCAGCGCCGCAGACGTAGTAGCTGAGCAGAAGTCCACTCTCATAATCCGTAACAATGAGCGAGCCCGAAGGTGCAGACGCGTGCAGATATCTGGCGGCCTGCTCCATCAACTCTTTTTTCTGGTTTTCGGGCCTGATGTACGACCCTGACGCCGTCACCGTGAAATTACAAATCGCCAACGCAAGTGCAACTGCCGCTGGCATCTCCCATTTTTGGCTTGGTCGCCAACGCGTGATAGCGAATGCAATCGCCGGCATCGCAAAAATTGCCAGGTAAGAATCATGCCGCGTCCCCCCATAAGGATAAACTCCAACCAGAGCCGCCCCGCAGTTGATTATGAACGGCAGCAACAGCAATATCCCTAACGCTCGGACGTTCGGTCCTCCCACCAACTTGCCGGTTCGCAGCAACAGCACAATCCCCGTGACAAAAACCAGCAGCCCCAGCACTGAAACCGCACCTTGGCTGAACAAAAAATGGAAGACTCGGACATTCGCTCTGCCGAGGAACAGAAACACATTCTCCTCTCCCGGATGAAACAGCGAACTGCGCAAATAAGACTCCGCTACATCATGCGTCAGCGCTCGGTGGCGAATCACCGAAATGTGGGTCTTCCATAGGAACACAGCAATCGCAGCGCATCCGGCCTGCGTAGCAATCCACGCGGCGAGCAACGACCGTTTCGGACGCATGCTGGCGAGCCGAACCAACCCGTAGAGCGCAATGCTCGCTTCAAAAATCAGGGCAGCATAGTGAGTCAGCATCGCCAAATACAGAGTGACCGCCGAGACCAGCATCGACCCCACTGAATTTCGAGTCAGTCCGCGCTCTAGCGAATACAACGTTGCCGACATGAAGCAGAGCACGAACGAGTATTGCCGGACCTCCGCCGAATTTCCAGTCAGCCCGCGCTCTAGCGAATACAACGTTGCCGACATGAAGCAGAGCAAGAACGCGTATTGCCGGACTTCCGCCGACGTGTAGATTAGCGCCGGCGAAAACAGCAGCAGGCCCATCCCAACGACCGCAGTTGCTCGATCGATTGCATCACGCAACCACGCGTAGAGGAACCATCCCGCAGCCGTTCCCGCAGCTACAGACGGCAGCCGCAGAAAAAGCTCCGCATGCGAAATCATCGCCCAGTAGTGCAGAAAAATAATCAGCAGAGGAGGGTGTGCCGTGCCCAGGCTGGCTCGATAAGCTTCTGGCAACGTAGGCTGGGTCGCCAGCAGGTAGTGGATAGCTTCGTCAGCGTTCAAAAACTTGGAATGTGCGCTGATCAGCCGTGCAACCAGCCCGGCAAAAATCAGCAGCGCTGGGGCAGCCGCGGCTAGCCTTTGCGACAATCCGTGCGATGGAGCTGAAACAAACTCCTCACTGGCGATCATATGGAAGAATGCTTATAGTACGGAGTTCTCTTTTATTAGGCCAGCAATCGTCGCTTACACCGGCTGATGGATGTTGACTCGGCAATATCGAAGCAGCGTGCGCAAACTGTTCAAAAAAATTCTAATCGCTAACCGCGGCGAGATTGCGGTGCGGCTCATTCGTGCCTGCCACGAGCTTGGCATTACCGCGGTCGCCGTTTTTTCTGACGCCGATCGTGCTTCGCTGCATGTTCTCAAGGCTGATGAGGCCTACCGCATCGGTCCCGCCCCTGCCACTGAGTCGTATCTGAACATCAGCCGTATCATTGACACGGCAAAGCGCTGCAAGGCTGACGCCATCCATCCCGGCTACGGGTTCCTGTCGGAAAACGCTGCATTCGCGCAGGCTTGCGTAGACGCCGGTATCAAATTTATTGGTCCCTCGCCGCAATCCATCGAGCTCATGGGATCGAAGACCCGTGCGCGCCAGCAAATGGAGAAGGCCGGCGTGCCGTTCGTTCCCGGGTCCTCGCGTGGTCTGGAATCTCTGGCCTCAGCCCGTGATCTCGCCGTGAAGTTGGGCTACCCCGTCATGCTGAAAGCCGCTGCCGGTGGCGGAGGCAAAGGAATGCGGCTGGTCCGCGCCATATCGAGATGCAGGTACTCGCCGACGAACATGGCAACTGCGTCTATCTCGGAGAGCGCGAATGCTCCATCCCGCGCCGCCATCAGAAGGTCCTTGAGGAAGCACCGTCACCTGTCGTCACGCCCGAAATGCGCAGCCGCATGGGCGAAACCGCTGTGCGCGCAGCCAAAGCAGCCTCTTATAGCAACGCCGGTACCATTGAATTTCTCGTCGATGCCAGCGGCAGCTTTTATTTTCTGGAAATGAATACCCGCTTGCAGGTGGAACACCCGCTGACCGAGCTCACCACCGGATTGGATTTGGCCCACCTCCAAATTCGCATCGCCGCGGGAGAGCAGTTACCGTTCGCGCAACAAGACGTTAAGGTTCGCGGTCACGCCATTGAGTGTCGCGTCTACGCCGAAGATCCTGCGAATCGCTTCTTCCCCAGCCCCGGACGCATTGCTTCCTTAATCGAACCCTCCGGCCCGGGCATCCGGTTGGACAGCGGAATTTATCAGGGATGGAACGTTGGCGTCGATTACGATCCCTTGCTGTCGAAGTTAATCGCGTATGGAGAAGACCGCTCGCAAGCTATTACGCGGATGCAGCGCGCCATCGGCGAGTACGTAATTGGCGGCGTGAAAACAAATTTGTCGCTCTTCCGCCGCATTCTGGCCGATCCCGATTTTATTGCTGGGAAAACCGACACTGGATATCTATCCCGCCTTGCGCGTGAATCAACATCCGGCAGTGACTCTGAGCACGAGATCGCCGCCATTGCTGCTGTCATTTGGGCGCTCGAACAGCCTGATCAGAAATGCGAGCCCGCAGAATCTGCTTCGCAGTCCGCCTGGAAAAAAATTGGGCGCGATGAGGCGATGAGATAGCCGCATGGTCTTCTACGAAGTAAGCGTCGGCGGTAGGATTTATCGAATTCAGATGGAGCGGGCGGATGCCTCATCCGGCGGCGTCAAAGACCATTCTAAAACCCGCGCCGGTGAAGACCACTGGAGTGTTCTGCTCGACGGCCGCGAAGTTCCCGTCAGTTGTGTTCCGTTCGGCCCGGATGCGCTGTCCCTGATCGTGAACGGAGAATCGTTTGATGTGCGACGAGAGCGCGCTGCTGAAGGCCGTATTTTTATTCGCGGCCGAGCCTACGAATATTCCCTGCAGGACCCGCGGTCACTGCGCAGTCGAAAGCGGGCTGGACTGGCAGAAACCGGAGAGCGAAAGATCACAGGGTCAATGCCTGGCAAAGTGATTCGTCTGCTGGCACGCGAGGGCGATAGCCTCAAGTCCGAGCAAGGAGTTCTTGTCATTGAGGCCATGAAGATGCAGAACGAAGTGCGTTCCCCTAAAGATGGCCGATTGAAAAAGCTACTTGTGCGGGAAGGCACTAACGTCGTGGCGGGAGACGTCCTGGCGATTATCGAGTAAGCGCGCGGATAACATCGCTCAGCGTCCGCCGCCTGCCGTTAGCACTTGCTGAGCGTAGTAATTATCGATTTTCGCCCGATCACGCATCACTTCGTAATAGGCCGTTTTCAGGAGTTGCTCGCGGCGGTCCTGCAGTTGTTGCCTGATTTCCTGCCTTACATGCTGGTCCGAAAGATCACGCAGCCCGGCGGGTTCAACGGAGATCAGCTTTACAATCTGAAATCCCGCGATCTGCCTGCCGCCTGCGTTTCCCAGCGGGATAACTGGCGTGTACTGCCCGGGCTTGAGCTTCATCACACTGTCACGCGTGGCAACGTCAGTCTGTTTGAGGGCGGACTCTGGCACAATGCCAATGTCGCCGCCGTTCGCAGACGTAGAACTATCTTCCGAGAAGTTCGCCGCTAAAGACGAGAAGTCGTCTCCTGCCTGAAGACGTCCCAGCACGCTCTCAATTTTCTTACGAGCCTCGGCTTCGTTGCGCGCCTTATTGGGGTCGCGTCCCTGCGGGTCGGGCGCAGCCGTCACCAGGATGTGCGCCAGATGATAACGCGGTTCAATGAGATTGAACTCCGATCTGTGCTCGCCATAGTAGCTGGCAATGTCCTGATCGGTGATGCTGATCTTTGAAGTGATCTCTTTGTTGACCACTTTCTCAGCCGTCAATGAACGGCGGATCTCGCGCTTCATGTCGTCCAGCGAAAGCTTCCGCTCTTGCAGCCTTTGCGTGAACTCCTGGTCGTTGTATGGCGATCGAATCTCTTTCAGTCGACGCTCGACTTCGTCATCAGTGGCCAGCAAGCCCAGTTTGCCAGCCCGGTGCATGAGAATTTGGTTCTCGATCAAGTTCTCCAGAATGCTCAAGCGCAGGCCAGTTGCCTGTTCCTCGCTCAGCGGCTGGTTCGATCCTGAAGTTTGGTTCTGGAAATATCGTTCTACGTCCGCCCGGTAAATCTTGTCGCCGTCGACCGTCGCTGCAACGTCACTGCCCGGGGTCCTTCCGCAGGAAATCGCAAACGCTGCCAAGAAAAAGGTCGCGCAGAGCAGAAACGTTTTTCCAAAGTTCGATCTTAGCCCCAATGTTTCTCCATTCCTCAAATAGCCCAGCGACCTGAAAGCTCAGTGCGTTGCACTGCTGGCCGGTGACGCAGGCTGACTGGCTGAGGCTGCCGGATGGGCCGGTGGTGCTACCCCCGCGTCGTGCAATGCGCTATCAAAGGCGGTTCGAAATTCCTCCACTGAGCGCGCGCCATTTACCATTCGACCGTTGACGAACATCGTTGGCGTGCCATCGATCCCCAGCGCGTCGCCCTCTTTCATCGATGCTCTGACCGCCTCGTCCTTCTGAGCTTTTGTGCATGCTTGCAACTTGCCGGCATCCACCTTGAACTTAGCCCCCTCATTCAAGGCGATGCGGTCCAGCGCCGCGAACTGATTATCGCGGCCTTTCTCTGAATTAATCACATGTTGATTGCCATGAATGTAGTCGGCAAAATCCCAGTACGCGTCATTGTTCTCCGCTGCCAGGCAATTAGCATCCACCGCCGCATGGATCGCCCAAGGGTGAATTTCAGCTAACGGAAAATCCTTATAGATAAACGCCACCCGGTCTCCATATTCCTTGAATAGTTCGGGAAAAAGCGTTTGGTGGGCACGTGAACAAAACGGGCATTCAAAATCGTCGAAGTTGACGACCACAACCTTCGCGGCCGGATTCCCTCGAACCGGACGCCCCTTAACATCGATCTTCTTCATGTTCTCCGCATAAGGATCTTTCGTGAGATCCATCTTGGTTATGCGGACTAGCGTCTTCTGGTCCTTGGAAAGAAGAAATTCGTAGGTCTTCTTCTCGTTACCGCCATCAAGCGTGATTGTGTACGCGTCATAACTCGGGAAGTCGCTGGCGTGTGCCGGCGAGATAATCACCTTGACCGAGTCTGGAAGCTCATAATAGCCACGGATCTGGCGCTCGATGCGCTGCGAGACATCCGACGGTAAGAGCTGCGCCGAGCAGCCGAGACCCGCCAATAACGAAAACAATAGAAGCGTGCGCTTACACAAAGTCACCAGAAACCGCCTGAACATTGAATGTTGTGGAAGAGTGCTACTGAAAATTATCTCACAGCGCGAAATCAGAGTCCGGGCACGCCCAGCCGAAGAACTTATCCGGCGCGCCCAATCTGTTCCGGACTGAGAAGTGTATTCATCGAGCCCGAGCGAAATCCTTCCAGATCGAGAGTTACAAACTTGAATCCAAGCTGCTTAAAAGTGCGGCTGAACTCAGCTGCCATTTCCGCCGTCATGGCGCGAGCCATCTCCTCCCGCGCGATCTCAATTCGGGCAATATCGCCGTGGTGGCGTACGCGGAACTGCCGGAACCCAAGCTGCCGTAGCGCATCTTCTCCCTGTTCCACCATCGCTAGGGCTTCCGGCGTCACTTCGCGGCCATATTCAATTCGCGACGACAGGCATGCGGATGCAGGCTTGTCCCAAATGCGCAATCCGGATTCCCGCGCTAAAATGCGGACCTCTTCTTTGCCCAACCCAGCTCTGAGTAACGGTGCGGCCACGTTGTGCTGGACTGCCGCCGCTTGGCCCGGCCGGAAATCGCTCTTGTCATCCACATTAATGCCATACGCGATCGTCTTAAAATCGTGCGTCTTGGCAAACTCCTCCATCATGCTGAAGAGTTCGTCCTTACAGTGGAAGCAGCGCGACCCATCATTGCGGACATATTCCGGCCGGCTGAGTTCCTGCGTATGAATCACTTCGAAAGGAACATTCTGCTCGCGCGCAAACTCCTCCGCATCCGCCAGTTGATACCGCGCCAGGCTTGCTGAATCTGCGATGACCGCCAACATGTCCGCGCCTAACGCTCGGTGCGCAGCCCAGGCAAGAAACGCGGAGTCCGTCCCGCCGGAATATGCAACTAATAGACGCCCCAGCGACCGGAGTTCGGCCTCCAGTACCGCTCGTTTTTCGGTCAACTCAGATGGAATTCCCACTGAGATATGTTACGCCAAAGTCACGCAGAGCATAGAAGTCACATGCTTGGCATCCCGGCGCACTTCGCGAAAACTTTGCGATCCCTGCGGTTAGGAGCTTTAAAATTTTTCTCGCTGTACTCAAAACAGCCGCTCGCCACGCCTCAGGTTTCCGAATGCGCCAACGTTCGCCGGTGAAAATGTAACCCGGTACTGATTTTCGTTGCGCACCGCTGCCAGCCCGAACCGCCGGTATTCCATATTTACGCCGCAGCAATCCCAGTTGTAAGCCATTTGCACGGACCCATACTGCACTTGCCCCAATTCCGCGTCGAATCCCAGGTTAATGGCCCCGCTGAAGCCACGTTTGTTTGCGCTTCCATATCCCAGGACAGTTCGGAACTGATTGAACTTCTCTGCAATCGGTACCCCCGTGGTATTCGTGATTTCACCCGGCACGTGCAGGAAAGCGTTGCCTGCGCCGACTGTGAAAAGCCCGAAATGATAATTGAACAAGAAGGTGCTGGAGTTGACTCGTCCTGCCTGAAAATCGTAATCCGCGTCCCATTCCAGATCGCTGCTGCGAGTAGTTCCAATGCGCAAGCGGGATATCAGCGGCGAAAGGCGCTTCGGCTCGGTCAAAAATGCGATTCCCGTCAGACCGACGGTGCTGGTGAAAACGTTGCTCCGGCCCCGAATTAGCGCTCCCCCAAACGTCGGATCAAGAAAATATTTCTGTGCCAGCTCCCAAGTCACGATCTCGCGCGTATCCGGTTGCCCGGAGCACGGCCGCGGTGTGCCCGGTTCTCGTGAATTGGACGGTGGTGACTTGGGCTGCGAAATAGGCCGCAGTGCAGTTCCATTCCGTTCCCATGGGATGTGACTGGGCGCAGGCGCCCCGCCCACGATTAATGACGGCATTCCCTCAGGTGGACATTTCTCTTCGCGAGGTGAAGTGCGTTTGGCATAAAGACGGTTCACCACCGCGTATTCCACCTCGTTGGTGTCGCTTAAAATGTCACGTTCATCGAAGCGCAGGATCCGCGAAAAGTCACTTACCCCCGTCACATAGTCGTACACCACTCGCGGTTCGATCACGTGCTTCCACTTGCGGCCGAAAATCTCACGATCGAAAACGCGGTCGATGGCAGGTGGCCGTAGTTCCATTGAACCCTCGAGCGACTTCCGGTTCAAGGTATTCGTCAGAACGGTTCCCACCTGAGTTAGTCCCGCCACAGCAGCAGGAATAAGTTGTTGCGTATAAATCGTGTCCCGCAGCGAGACCTCGGGCCGGAATGCCCAACCGTGAAACAGACGCGGCAGCGAAAGCGACGGGCTCAGATCGAATCTTCCAAGTAGCGGCGCGGTCCTGAATCCAGGCTCGCTCCGTGAAAGCCCTTCTGCGTCCGCATCGAAGCTCCCGTGAAACGGTGTGCCCCATAACTGTTGATCTATGCTCGAAACCTCGCCCCCGGGCGCGTGCAGGATCGTAATCACGTCCCCCGGATTCGTGCTCTGAAAATCTTGATAACGGCTGGTCCGGGCATTTATGAACAGTGAGCCGGTCGTATTCGATAGAAACGCCTGTGAGCGCACCTCCGAGTTGATCGCCTGCGAGAATACATCGCTGAACGCTAGCCGAAAAACGTACGAACTGAGATAGTCGATGTTTGCCACGCTGCGAAAATTGTGCCTGAATTCTCCCTCGGTATTCAGCCGGACTTCGGTCCCGCCCTGGTCGACCTTGACCTTACTCCCATCCGTGTTCACCCGATCGAATCCGCGATCGAAAACGCTGTAATACGTCAGGTCCATGAAAGAGTTGTCAGTCGGCCGCGCCCGAAACTCCGCATCCGGCGCCCACCCCCGCTTGGAAAAGTATTCCGCCCCCGCCAGCACGTCCATGCTGCGATTGATCGCCCAGAAAATCGAATCTCCCGCGGTATTGCCGCGCGTCGAAGATCGGCCAATGCTCGGAATTAGAAATCCAGATTGCCTCGGATTTTTCTGCAGCGGGTGTGTCGCAAACGGAAAATACAAAATTGGGATCCCCTCCAGCCGGAAGTTGCTGTGGTAAATCGTCGCGTGGCCCCCAACTTCAATATTCACCCGGTGCGCGGCAAACTCCCACTTCGGACGAGGCAGCTCGCACGTAGTCACCGTCCCGTCAGTCACCATGTAATGATCGGGCCCGAGTTTCTCGACCACTCGGCCTGTGAAGAAAAACGGGTTTGTCGTCGTGAGCGCACTCCGGCGGCTCTTCAAGCGGAATCCGACGTTGCCAATCGCATACTCAAACCTGCCGGTCTCGTCCTGCACGTTGTAGTTGCCGCGCTCCGCTTCAATGTGCTCATTATTCGGTCCGCCCTCA
>QHZX01000171.1 GCA_003224835.1 Acidobacteriota bacterium
TCGTAAATATGTGGTGAATACTGATGCTGCAGGGCAGGAGCAGCGGTCCGCACGAGATCAAAAAATAAATTTACGCCAATGGAGAAATTTGAGCCATACATAAAACCGGTATTTTGCGCTTCGACTTCGGCGCGGATCTTGGGAACCTGGGAATACCATCCAGTTGTCCCCACAACCATATTCTTTCCTGCGGCTACGCAAGCGCGAATGTTGTCGAGCACACAGTCGGGAGTGGTGAAGTCCAAGATGACATCCGTCGGATCAAGTCTCTTATTGGTCAGGGCCGATGCATGCCGATTATCAGAAGAGCGCAGGATTTCGATTTCATGGCCGCGCTCGCGAGCAACTTCCGCCACCAGCGATCCAGTTTTGCCCGCGCCGAGGAGGAAGATTTTCATGAGCTGAAGTGTTGTCTCGTGCTTCTCACTACGATACTCTCTGCCATCTCACTCCGAACGCTTTAGATGTGGGAACCTACGTTTCTCACCTAAGCTAGAACCGCAGCTTCCTCAGCCCTGAAGCCCTTCGAAATAGCAGCGGCAAAAGGAACCGTACACGCTTACGCAAATATTTCCGGATCCGGATCGGCAAAAAAAATCTTATGCAGACGCTGAACGATGCTGGGCACTTGCTCTTCGTCAACCACAAAGGTCAGGTTAATTTCCGAAGCGCCCTGCGAAATCATGCGGATTTTCACGTCTGTCAACTGGCCGAAGACGTGAGCCGCGATGCCAGGGACTTCCCGCAAGTTTTCGCCCACCAGGCACACGATGGCTTTGCGCCCTTCATACTTCACGTCGGCAAGGCGCGACAGGTCGGCGGCCAAAGCGGGGATAGATTCATTTGAGTCTACAGTGAGTGAAACGCTGACTTCCGAGGTTGAGACGACATCTATCGCGATGCCATGACGATCGAAGGCTTCGAAAATTGCCTTGAGGAATCCGTGCGCCAGCAGCATTCGCGGAGCAGCAATATCGATGATTGTGATGCGTTTTTTCGCAGCGATGGCTTTGAAGAAATTCCTACAGTGTGGCGCTCGGGCGGCGATTCGCGTGCCGTCACAAGTAGGATTGCGCGAATTCAAGATGTAAACCGGGATATTCTTTTGGATCGCAGGAAGCACCGTCGCCGGGTGCAAGACCTTTGCGCCAAAATACGCCAACTCGGCGGCCTCATCAAAGCTGATTACTTTGATCCGGCGGGCGTCCGGGCAAAGATTCGGGTCAGTCGTCATCATCCCGTCAACGTCGGTCCAGATTTCAATCTTGTCGGCACCAAGTCCTGCACCGACGATAGCAGCAGAAAAATCCGAGCCGCCGCGGCCAATGGTGGTCGTAATGCCGGCACGATTCGCGCCGATAAAGCCGCCCATCACCGGAACGCGTCCTTGCTTAATTAGCGGCTGCACCAGTTCCCGCAGTTTGGAGTTGGTTTCTTCAAATAACGGCGCGGCGCGCGTAAACGTGTCGTCGGTAACGATGCATTCGCGTGAATCAATCAAAGTTGATGCGATTCCATGCGCCGACATTGCAGCTGTGACCAGCTTGCTGGACAGCACTTCACCGAAAGAAGCAACATGGTCAGTTGTTCGCGGAGTGAGTTCGCCAACGGCGGAGATGCCGCGCAACAGTTCCTCTAAATCCTCAAATTCCGTTCCCAGGTCGCTGTGAAACTGTGTGAAAAGCGCTGTGCCCAGCAGTTCGCCGGCGGTATTGTAATGGCGCTCGCGCAGCTCACGGGCGAGAGTGAGCGCTGTCTTGCGGTCTCCACTGCCGGCGGCGCGCGCCATCTGCAGTAACTGGTCGGTGACCCGGGCCATGGCGCTCACCACCACGACGGGGTGCTGCGGAAGCCGCTCGCAGACGATCGACGCGACGCGTTCGATGGCTTTGGCATCGCCCACCGAGGTGCCACCGAACTTCATGACAATGCAATCAGCCATTAGCTTTCGGAATCCCACCTCTCCCACAATTAGGGAAAGATGAGGCACCCTTCGGACGGAAGAGTGCAGGCGGGATCATTCCAAATATCCTTGGGACTTCAGCAACTCGGCATTCAGTAATGCGGCCCCGGCCGCGCCACGAATGGTGTTATGGGAGAGCAGAGTAAACTTCCAATCCAACACTGGGCACGAACGAAGGCGTCCCACGGTAGTAGTCATGCCGCCGCCGAATTCCACATCGAAACGCGGCTGCGGTCGGTCGCTGGCGCTGACGTAACGGACGGGAACTTCGGGAGCAGTAGGGAATTTCTGTTCCTGAGGAATGCCACTGAATTCTTCCCATGCTGCGAGAATGTCAGTGGCTTGCGCTTTCTTCTTCAATTTCACAGAAACCGATTCGGTGTGACCATCTTCGACTGCGACCCGGTTGCACTGTGCGCTCATTTTGAAAGGAGCAAGTGTCACGCCAGCGCCGTTAAGCGTGCCAAGCAGCTTGCGCGTCTCCTCTTCCATCTTTTCTTCTTCTTTCGCGATATAAGGGATGACGTTGCCCAGGATGTCGAGTGACGCGACACCGGGATAACCTGCGCCACTGACGGCTTGCATGGTCACGGCCATAACGGTCTCAAGCTCAAATTTTTTATGCAACGGAGCGAGAGCCAGCACCAATCCCATGGCCGAGCAGTTCGAATTGGTGACCACGAAACCCTTTGACTTGCGCCGCCACGATTGACATTCAATCAGCTTCACGTGGTCCGGATTGACCTCTGGAATGACCAATGGAACATCTTTCGCCATGCGCAGCGCGCTGGAGTTCGAAATCACCGCACAGCCGGCCTCGGCGAAGCGCGGTTCTAGTTCGGCGGCGATGGACGCATCGAGGGCCGCGAAAATTACTTTGGGTGCACCACTGGGAGCCGCGGCCGACACACGCATTTTGGCTACGCTCGCGGGAATCGGAGTTTTCAAACGCCAACGGGCGGCATCGCTATATTCGCGGCCTTCCGAGCGGTCGGAAGCGGCCAGCCACGCCACTTCAAACCACGGATGGGACTCGAGCATCTGGATAAAGCGCTGCCCCACGATGCCAGTGGCACCGAGAATTCCTACAGGGATCTTTTTCATACGGAAGTAATTGATTTTACAACAGTGGAAGCTTGGTCGCCGAAAGGTCCGTCTTCGAAGGTGCTATTTCTTCTGGGTCAATGCCCGAGTCGCTCCGGTTGAAATTCCACCATCGACTAGCAACGTCTGCCCGGTAACATATCGGCTGGATTCGGACGCGAGAAATATAACGGCGCCGTCCAAATCATTCGGTTGTCCCGGCCGCTTCAATGGGATCCGGTCGCAGATGTATTCAACCCATTGCTTATCTTCATACATCACCTTGTTTTGCTCGGTGCGAAACCAGCCCGGAGCCAGGCAGTTTACAGTGATTCCATGTTTGCCCCAGTCATCGGCCAAACTCATGGTGAGCTGGCGAATGCCACCGCGGCTTGCACCATACGGCCCGAGACCGGCGTATCCGGCGACACTGGTAACTGATCCAATATTGATGATGCGACCATACCCGCGCGGAACCATATGCCGCGCCACCGCCTGCGCGACGAAGAAGCTTCCGCGCAAATTGGTATCCAGAATTAAATTCCAATCGTCCCAAGTCACGTCCAATGCCGGCTTGCGGACATTACAACCGGCGTTGTTGACCAGAATGTTAATCTGGCCGAAAACTTCATAAGCTTTCGATACCATGTCTTCGATGCTTTGCTGATTCCGAACATCGAGTTCAAGCGCAATCGTTCGCCGACCCAGCGCTTCGATTTCTGATTGGAAATCCAGAAGTGAATTTCGATCACGGCTCGTGAGCACAAGATCGGCACCCGACTTCGCTAACGCGCGCGCCAGATATTGTCCGAGTCCGCGGCTGGTTCCGGTGACAATTGCCACCTGGCCGGTGAGATCGAACAGAGCTGAGTCTGTTGCTGGGCTGCTCATTTGCCGGTGTCGGGTTGAAGAACCACTTTCATCAAGTTTGGTTCACGCGAGTGCAGGCGCTCAAACCATCGTGGGCCCTCATCGAGCGGCGCGACCGCCGTGATGAGTGGCTTTACATTGATCTTGCCACTGCTCATCAGTTCGATTGCACGTGGATACTCGCCCGCTGAGGCGCACGAACCTTGAAGTCTAATTTGGCGCGTGACGACGGTCTGTAAAGGAATGGTGACCTCGGGTGAAATGTTTCCTACGAGGACGACCGTACCGCCTTTCCGGACGCTATGAATCGCGGTCGTGACCGTCTGACCCATGCCAACCGCCTCGACCACAACGTCTACTCCGGCCCCACTTGTCAGATCTGAGAGTTCGCGCGCCAGATCGGCTCCGGAATCCAAAACTGCCGTGGCGCCGAGACTCTTGCTCAACTTCAGCCTGGTCGCATCCACGTCCGTCACAAAAATGCGAGAGCACCCGGCAGCCGCCAACGCTTGCTGTGTCAAAAGACCGATCATGCCCGCGCCAATTACGAGTGCAGTGCTGCCAGCCTTGATCGGCGCCAACGAGACGGCATGGAGCGCTACAGCGACCGCCTCCAGCATTGCCGCCTCCTGGAACGGAAGATTGTCCGGTAGCCGGTACGCGATTCGCGAAGGCACGGCTACAAATTCTGCGAAAGCGCCATTCCGACGGTAGTCACCGCAGGAAACGCCGAGCACCTGACGCCGATCGCACAAGTTGACATCGCCGCGGAGGCAGTTGCCACACTCGCCGCAGTACACAGTCGAATCAAAGGTGACGCGGTTGCCTTTCGTAAATCCGTCTACTGCGCTACCCACGCTTTCGACAATTCCGGCAGCTTCATGTCCCATGACGATGGGAGGGATACGGCGGCCTGAGGAACCGTCATAACCATGAACGTCGCTTCCGCAGATTCCGCAGGCCGCCACGCGCACTAACAGTTCGTCGGGGGTCGGTGTGGGAACAGGAATATCAGTAACTTCGAGATGCTGATATTGCGAGAGAAGCAGAGCTTTCATGATTGAAAGATGGAGAACGGGCCGCGCAAGACACTCACTTTAACATGTTTACTTGTTGCCATCAGGAGAGCTCATTCTTCCACGATGATTGCCAGATCCCATGATTTGAGCTTCAAAGTTTGTACTTGTTCGATACGCGAGTGGCGTTATTGATAACGAGGCATGCTTACGGATGGCTGGAGCAATTTGATGGCGCTCCCAATGTCCGGGCGCTCCTCCGATGGCCTGATGTTTCCCGGAACGCGGGCCAGAGGGCGCGGCACGCTCGAAACCTCAATGTTCCCTGACGATTGGCAGCGCCTGCGTCTCTGTCCAGTTGCGAAAAAGCTGGGCGTCCCGTTTCATCAGACATTGCAGCTCCTGCGGCGAAGCTTTTCCACCCACGGCACGAAAGGGGTTGGTCCGGAAGTGATCCAAATGGTGAATGGTGTAACCGATCGCATCTTGGGCTTGGGCGAGGGCGCTGGCCGGGGCTCAATCCATTGAAACGGGCGTGGCGGATGTGAGCAAACAGCGTCCTGATAAAATCAGAATGTGAGCAGAAGTGCGCGGAGAGATGGCCGAGTGGCTGAAGGCGCGCGCCTCGAAAGCGTGTATACCTTAACGGGTATCGGGGGTTCGAATCCCTCTCTCTCCGCCAGACTTTTTCCTGTTTCAATAAGGGCCCTATCTCCAAACCCTTGTTCCTGAATTTCTGTGGATAAGATTGTAAGTCATTTGATTTCTGGGCGGTCAGGAAGAGTTCGGAAGTTCAACCTGAGGGGAGCGGGGCCCGTAACTTCCGACTAGCGACCATCCACCCGGAATGCATCGTTTGAGGATTTCGCTGATATCTTTTGAAAGAAGGGGGATTCGGTTTTGGTGCTTGCCGCGTCTCCCCACAATCGGACGGTGATCTGATTCAGTACGGCAATTGGGCCATTCACGAGTGGTCCGCACGGATAGGCCCGGCACAACCCGCCGAAGGCGTTGGGAACAATTCCAGTGAAATTTGTGTGGTCGAAACGTCACAACTTCCCCGGACCGCTAATGGCAACCATAAAACCAGCAGCGTTGAATATTGCGTGAATGATCATCCCTATTGACGTGTTCCGTCGCCGTTGAACGATCCACGGTAGCAGCAGTGCGATCGGCAGCAACATCAGCATCACCGACCAACCGAAAACTCCAGTGGAATAAGCACCACATAATCCCATTCGACAGCCACGCCGGACGGCCTAGTGCCGCCTCTTGGCGTGGTAGGACGTAACCACGCCAGCAAAGCTCCTCGCCCAGAATGTTGCTGATGAACAATGGAATCCATGCTACGAATACCCAAGCGTGCCAGCCGGGTGTCAGTTGAAGGAAGTCAGGGGCGGGTCGAGAACTCGGATCCACGTGAACGTGCCAGCGCGAGAATCACAATCGACGCAAGAACGATTGTGAAAAGCCCGCCAATTGCCCAGACAATGTCGCCAGGGGTCATGGCACTGAGCCTCAGCCGAGTGCTTAATTGCCGAAGGTTGCGCGTTGGCAACTCCCACCACGCCATCGCCAAGCCAAAGAATAGGATGGGCAAGAGTACAAACGCTGTGCCGCTCACGTACCAGCCGATGATTGGCGGAATGCCAAATGTGCTACGCAGCCAGGGAATTATGGCCGCCACGGTCAGCCATAGCAGCGGTGAGAACGCTGCAAACACCATCGCTGATGGTAAGACCCCCATCGGTGCTGGTGTCGCTTGCCTCGTCGTTTCCATGAGCA
>QHZX01000508.1 GCA_003224835.1 Acidobacteriota bacterium
GACATTTTCAAAACAAACTTCGCCGACGACACTTGCAACCTCTACCACAATACCGGCGACGGAACTTTCAGCGACGTCACGTTTTCATCTGGAGTGGGAATTAATAATCGTTACGTCGCATGGGGCTGCGGTTTTATTGACTATGACAATGACGGCTGGTCTGACATTTTGCAGATCAACGGCCATGTATATCCCGAAATTGACGCTCATGACATTGGACAGACCTATAAAAACCCGCGACTCGTATATCGCAATATGGGCAACGGTCAGTTCAAGGACGTCTCATCGCAGATGGGTCCGGGAATTACTACCCCATTCTCCAGCCGAGGAGCAGCGTTCGGCGATTACGACAACGATGGCGACGTAGATGTGCTCGTCCTGAACATGAACGACGTGCCGTCGCTGTTACGCAACGACGGCGGCAATAAGCAGAATTGGATCAAGATTAAGCTGATTGGAACCATCTGCAATCGAACCGCAATTGGCGCCCGCGTACGCATAGTGACCGGCGCTCATTCACAAATTGACGAAGTGCACAGCGGTTCGAGCGTGATGTCCCAGGGGGACCTGCGCCTACATTTTGGGATTGGAAAGTCGCAGGTGATCGACCGTATTGACGTGAAGTGGCCGACGACGCAGAAAGTCGAACGCTTCCTGCGCGTCAAGCCTAACCAGATACTCACCATAAAGGAAGGCAGCGGAATCATTCACGCCGTCTTACCAGAACAAAAATAATTCTCACGAGTCGAGCTTCCGCCACCAAAACTCTATTGGTGAATTCTCGCCGCCCATCCTCCCCCGGGCGCTAGATGGATTTTTAGTTTCGTCGAACGGTTCATCACGCGGATCCCAGTCCGTCATCGCTCCAACATACCAGTCACGTCCGTTTTGTCTCGCGACCAGAACATATTCCGCGATGCGCGCATCGAGCACTCGAGTGTCATCCCAGGTCGTAGGCACCGCACCGAGGAATTCCATTGTCTCCGGCTCACGCAAGTAGTTTGATGGGCTATCAGAGAGCATCTGCAACGGCGCGTCGTACACGACGTACATTGCGAGCTGATGGCATCGCGTTCCCATCGCCATAGGTTGACGCGCAATTGGCGCGAACGTGGACTTCGTCGCATTCCGCATCGCCCCCGGCGTGTAATCCATCGGACCAAGGAACATTCGCGTAAACGGCAGCGTGACGTTGTGCTTGGGTTCTGACTCCCAACTCCACTTACTCCATTCCATGCCGCGCACACCTTCCGTGTTGATCAGATTCGGCCAGGTGCGCATCATGGTCGCTGGCTTTTGAGCTCCGTGGAAATCAACCAGCATTGATTCCCTTGATTCCCCACTTCTGGAATTGATCGAGCGCAGGAATGAGCTGATCATCCAGAGTTTTCCATGATGCCCAAAGAATGAGTCCTACATTCTTCTGTTTCGCATAAGCGGTCAGCTCATTCATGTTGAGGTCCGGGGTGACCTCAAGCAGATTGCCCAGCTTGTACCAGCCATCGTCGAGAATAATGTAAGGAATGCTGTATTTCGAAGCGAAGTCGACGTAGTACTCGTAAGTCTTGGTGTTGATTCCCGCATGAAAATCCACACCGTCGATGTTCCAATCGTTCCACCAATCCCACGCCACTTTGCCGGGCTTGATCCAGGACGTGTCCCGAAACTGTGAGGGCCGTTCCAACAAATACACAATTTCATTTGTGAGTAAATCGCCATCATGGTCGACGACACCAATTATCCGCCAGGGATACGTTCGCGTACCGGATGTCACCGCGATGTAGTCGGCGTTTTCGGTTGGCTTGTAATCGCGGTCACTCGTTTGGGCTTCTTTAATCGGATAAGGTGGGAAGGTCGCCGAGAGAGCAAAGCTCGGTGCCGCCCCACGCAACCACAGTCCCGGATAGTCTTCCACGTCTGATTCTGCGATCACTACTTTGCCGCCTTCACTCGTATCCACAACTGCCGGCAATGACGCGAAGAACTGCGACGAAATCTCGCTCAAAGGTTGTGGCAGGTATTTCCGCTCGTTGTGGGAATAGAAGCTGTCCTCCTGCGGGTAATAAACAACAAAATTGCTCGCGAACCTGAAATTAGCTTCTTCACCATAAATTTTGACTTCTTTTTGCGGCAGTGACGTTTCAAAACGATAGCCAACTCCCTCGTTGTAGGCGCGGAACACAACTGAATAACCGCCGTCGAGGTTGAGCCGTAGTTCGTTGTAATGGTCGCGAATCTTGGCAAATTTTTGACGCACTATCGGCTCCACTACCTGGTCATGAGAGCTTTGTTTGGCATCGATGACCTTTGGATCTATGCCGAGTTTTTTGTGATCAATGTCGAGCGAAACCGTAGAATTTTCCAGGATCGGCATGGTTTGCACAACCACGTCATAACGGATCTGTCCCGAGGTGCGGATTCTGACTTCGATGCGATTGTCGGGTGAGCGCAAATCGTAGCTGGACTGCGCGTTTGCTTTCTCGTTTGATACCAGAACTGCGGCGACCAACAACAGGCAAGCCAAGGTCCTCATAATCCTCCTCTTCACCGATTCTCTTGTACTTTGCTCATTTGCCTCTGCCAAGCGTACCGCCTAATTTGAAGGCTCGCGCATTGGGGATGTCGGGGGCTGGTCTTTGAAAACTACTATGAACTGCTGAATTTCGCGGCGCCGCTGTTCGACAGCGGCAGCTTCCGTTTTCTGGACCTGTTCGTAAGCTTGAAATTGCTGGCGCGCTTTCGAGGCTTCGCCTATCCTTTTATATACCTGTGCCAAACGAAAATGGCCCTCAGCTAGATTCGGATTGGCTGCGATCGCTTTTTGAAAAGCATCGACGGCTTCCTCGATCTCGCCTTGTGCGGAGTATACGATTCCGAGCTGCAGGTAGCTCTCGGCAAATTTCGGAGCGATGCCTATGGATTTCTTCAGCAGTGATTCAACTTGCCCCGATGACGTATTCCCTTTTTTCTTCCACAACGCAAGTGCGTAGTAGTAATTCGCGAGTGCATCTTGTGGATAGCGATCCGAAAAGCGCGCTAGTTTCTCCTCCGCGCAAGGAAGAGGTTGTGCGGACGCCAAGGTCATTTTTCCCAGGAACAGATATGGAGTTGAGTCGGCTGGTTTTAAATCAGATGCCGCACATAAACGTGCTGCGGCTTGTGCGTAAAGACCGCTAGCGTAGAGCCCGGCGCCAAGGCCGGCAAGCATTCTTTCTGAAGACGGATGCGCTGCGGTACCCTTCGTGAACACCTCCACCGCCGGCTGAGCGAATCATTCAGCTGCTCATCAATATCGCCTAATTGTTTATGCAGACTGGCACGGTCCTCGCTGCCTAGCTGTTTGCGCAGCTGGTCGCGTCTGGTTAGCAACTCTCGCGAATCAGATGGTTTCCTTGGGGCGGACTGATTCGACTCTTCGCCGGACAGTTCGCGCGTTTCTTTGGCTAGCGCTTCACTGGTCCTCAGATTCACATCTGATCCGTGTCCGCCCGCGGCCGTCCAATCAGTGATTCCAGCCACAGTGAAATCAGCACTGTCATTAAATTGCATTGGTTGGGAAGACTTCCCGCCCGCCGGCTCTGACCGGGAATTCACCAGCACCACAATTAACGGCGCGGACTGTTTCGACGGAAGACTTATTGTTTGTACGCTCTCGCGAAACCCCGGCTTCTGTACGCGAATCGAATAGGAGCCTTCGCCCGAGGAGCCAATCACGAATTTTCCTGCCGTATCTGTTGTGGCTTCTAAGACGGAACCGCCGCTCTTCTCGAGATACACGGACGCATTTGGAATGGGAGAGTTAGCCGAGTCTCGAACTATGCCTG
>QHZX01000510.1 GCA_003224835.1 Acidobacteriota bacterium
CTATGTGCTCGCATCATTGCAGGCTCTCGCGCGCCATTGCGAGTGACGCTCCTCAATTTCGTGGCGATTCCTACAACTTGGCCGATGACCTCGATCTCGGTTGGTCGTTTGTAATTGCGCGCAGCCAATCCCGACAGCGCATGCGGCTGCACCTGGATCTCTTTGCTGCTCAGCACGGCGCACCACGCACATAAGTAAGTATCGTGCGTCTCGAGAAAGTAGATTGGCCGCTCGAAATCCGATGCCCAGGGCCCAGTTTCGATCTCGGTAAGACGCTGGTCGATTTGCACAAATGTTCCTGGAAGAATGATCGGATACAGGTTGTAGTCTTCGCTTCCCACGTAGCCATACGTGTAGTTAGGGTCTTGGAAAGTTTGTAGGGCTTTCATAGGGAGAACTCCCCATTCCTGGATCATCCGGCGTATATAGCTAGTCTTCTTGTGATCGAATAACGGATCGATTTTTGTTGGTAGATCGCAACCCGTCATGCCGGCGTCACTGGTCAGGTGGGTTCTGGGCGGTGAAAGGAGTGACTGCGATTGTTGCGGATCCACACCGTACAACGCCAGCAACTCCATCAGCGGTCGGCGGTAAATCATCGCAAATGCGTGCAGGCGGTAGATGTTTGGCAGAATGCCTTTGCTTTCGATGTGGCATAGCCGGCTCTGAGGCAGCCAGTATTTTGGATTGTTGTATTTCTGAACGAGTTGAAGGCTTGCAATCTCTACATCCTTAAGCGTGAATCCCAATTTTTCACGCAGGGCGCGAAGTCTCTCTCCAGGCGACATTCGAGTTGACTCTCTTTCGAAAATGTAATTCCGTGGGCACGATAACAGTCTCCCGGCCAACAACGCTATAGGCCAGTCAAATTTCGCTTTCGAAAGAGGCGCGGTTCGCCTTCAATGTGCTCTGGGCAGTTCGACACATCCACTGCGCGCCTGCGGGTCGTTAGACAGGATTGCGGGTTTCTGCCAGCTTGAGCGAGCTGCCCGCTTTGAGGAGGTTAAGTCAAAGGATAGGAGCGACTGCCGGACTAATCAACACGTCTTAGAGCGGAATGTTCGTGCTTCCCTCTTCGTCGCCTTAAGCAACAGCAATAAACTCCCCGCTCCAAGCCGCCGCCGTAACTGAACGGAGACGAGCGAGCAAATTCCCAATTAATTTACCTGCTTGGGCTGAACGCGTCGTGGAACGTGCCTTTTTACTGCAAGGTCCCGGCTAAAACGGATTTTGGTCCAGTGAGGTCTTCCAGGCCTGCACAGCCTGGTAGGTGTCCAGGACTCCAAAACCGTACTGCGATTCTGGAATCGGCTGCGCGTGGGAGACAGCATTTGCTGCGGTTGCTTGGTTAAGGAGCGTAGAGCTTTGGAAGCTGGCGCTGGCCATCAATGCTACGGTTCCAGAGACGAACGGCGCGCTGAACGAGGTTCCCCATCCAACAGCATAAGTTCCGAAGGGATAGGTTGACATGACAGCTTCGCCAGGCGCGGAAATCCATACGGGCGGGGTACCGTAATTCGAGAATGTAGACGGCGTGTTGGTATTCGAGGTCGAGGCCACATCGATGACGTTTGGCAGGCCAGCGGGATAGACGACAGTCATTGAGCCGTCGTTTCCGGCAGACGCGACACAAATCACAGTGCTGGTGGTGGCGTAGTTGATCGCCTTGGCAAGTTCGAGGGATGGGCTGGTGAAATCGAAACTCATGCTGATGACCTTTGCGTCGTGGTCTACAGCGTAGTAGATGGCGCGCAAAACGTCTGACGCGTAGCCTGTTCCATTCGCATTGAAGGATTGGGGCTGGTTAATCACCTGCGCGCGTGACTCATCGATTACTCCTGCAGTCGATTGGTTGAGTTGAGCAGGCTGCGTCGATCCATCGATGACGCCGGCCGTAGACTGCGTAATGTCGCCTATCTCTGATCCACCATTTGCTGAGTTACGGGTGAAATCGTATCCATCCACTAGATGGGACCTGAGCACTTTATTCTTCGGGTCGACACCGGTGTCGATCAACGCGACTGTGACACCGAGGCCAGTTACGTCAAAGTCGGATTGCGTCTGAGCTGTTCGAATAATCTGGTTCGGCGTCTGTATCACATATCCTTCCCAAACTTTCGCGCCGTAATA
>QHZX01000172.1 GCA_003224835.1 Acidobacteriota bacterium
AGCGCTAAAGCCATGACTCGCTTCATTTGCTTTCTCCTGATGAAAAAATAAAACCGCTAAATAAAACTGACTGCGCTGAGAAGATTGCGCGATCAAATGTGAGTAAAGCTCATCCTATCTTCAGCTCAGTTAACAACTGATGAATGAGTGTTGAAGATCGCGTGAATTCTGGGTTCTTTTAATGTGAAGGAAGGAGCTGTCGCGCGTGTGGTGGGATAGCGTTCGCCGCGAATATTCTCTTCTACGAGGTCCAAAGTGTTTCTCCTCATCCGGAGGAAAAACACTTTGGACCAGACGATCTTCGGTGGAAAAACGAGACGCCGAATTTACTCTAGCGACTTGGGATCCGAACGGTTCTTAGGCGAAGCCTTTTGCAGTTCGGCATCCAGCAAATGAGCGGCAGCAGGGCTGGAAACCCGGCCTTGCCGGAGAATCTCTTTGGCGGTGAGCTTTCGCCCGTATAATTTTTCATTTGCGCCATTATCCGGACGCAGGGTGGAACCTTCCAACGAAATGCCCGCGAATAGCCCTCGAGACCGAGAATAAGAAAGAATTTCGGCGCGC
Source organism: Acidobacteriota bacterium (assembly GCA_003224835.1). Classification (GTDB taxonomy): domain Bacteria; phylum Acidobacteriota; class Terriglobia; order Terriglobales; family Acidobacteriaceae; genus Gp1-AA145. The sequence continues at coordinate 565 of QHZX01000172.1, forward strand.
ATAGCGACGTCCGTGGCGGCGGTGGCCGTACGTCCCTTGGGACCGGCTGCGGCAGATGCGTCTGCGCCAAGTTTGATCTTGCTGCCCATCAGCGATTCAGCCCCGCGCGGATTCACCACCAGCAGAACAAAATCCGTGGCTTGGGCGCCGAGTTGAAAGCCGAAGTTTCCGCCTTCGAGGGCGTACATTGCGGGCGCACCCCACGGCCCGGTGTAATGCTCGCCAGTGCGGCAAACCATAATGCCGCGGCCGAAAGCGCCGCCAATACCTATGGCGACCTTCTTGACCGAAGGAAGCACGATCACGCACTCGGCATCATCCAGCAAATCCTTAGGAATGTCATCGGGGATGTTGAGAATTTCTTTGAGAACGACGCCCGCGTCTTTCACGCGATCGGTTTCCTTTTCGTTTCCCGCACCAAAGACTAGAGGACTGCAGGCAAGTGCCATAAAAAATGCAATCAGTTTTTTCATTTTCACCTCAGTTGAGTGTGTATGTTCAGCATTTTACCTTCCGGAGTGCAGATTTGCGGCTGAGCAAAATTTGCCGCGGGGTGACCCTCTGAGTGCTCCTTTTGTAACTTGGCGATCCCGCGCCAGTGGCCTAAAGTCAAGCCAACGGTCGAGTTAACAAGCGTCGTCCTTCGGCAAGCGACTTGCATCTAAATACTTGAGGTAGCCTCTGGCCGTGGCTATTAGTGCAATTTTTAGGCGGACTAGGAATGAAGTACACACATCGTGCTCTTTGTCTGTCATTAATGTTCCTGGCTGCACTACCCATGCCAGGCCAGAACGCCTATGTTGCCCCCAGCGGTCTCGCAGTTCCTTCGCCGGGTATTGATTCCACTGATCCGCAATCCATAGTTACCATCAAATCGCACGTAAATGAAGTCAACGTGCTTTTCATCGCCATGAATAAGCATGGAAAATTCGTGCGCGATTTAAACAAGGAAGACTTCAACATTCTGGATGACCACAAGCCGCCGCAGCAGATTGTTCGCTTTTCTCAGCAGACTGATCTGCCATTGCGGATCGGCATTCTGATTGACACCAGCGGCTCGATTCACGGGCGCTTCCAATTCGAGCAGGAGGCTGCGGTTGGCTTCCTTCAGCACACGCTTCGGCCTCATTATGATCACGCTTTCGCCATGGGCTTTAACGGCAGGAGCAAGGTCGCGCAAGACTTTACCGATAACGTGACCTTGTTGGCAGCTGGAATCCAAAAAATGGAGGATGGCGGGGGCACTGCGCTCTACGATGCCATCTACTCCTCCTGCAAAGAGAAATTGTTGAAGGATGATTCCGACCGGCCGGTGCGGCGGGCCCTCATCATCGTGAGCGACGGTGAGGACAACCAGAGTGAGCACACGCTAAGTCAGGCCATTTATATGGCAGAACGCGCCGGAGTCATCATTTACACCATCTCTACCGACGACAGTGGGTTGATTCTTCGCGGGGACAAGATTCTTGAGCAGGTTTCCGACGCTACCGGCGGCCGCGCCTTCTTCCCCTTCAAAATGAAGGACATCAAGACCTCTTTTTCGGCGATCGAAGATGAACTTCGCAGTCAGTACGTTATCTCTTACCATCCCGCAAATTTCGATGCTGACGGGCGTTTCCGTTCCATCGAAATCACCGCCCTCAAGAAAGACCTTCAAGTCCGGGCGCGCAAGGGTTATTTCGCTCCCCAGCAGTAATCAGCCTCTCGCGCAAGGGTGTTAGAATCGCATCTAAATTAGGTGATCAGTGAACGCTGGAGCGGCGGACAGCTGGTTATTTTTAACCTATTGAAAATCAAACTATGGCTCGCCTTTCGATCTCTCTTTTACTGATATTCCTGATGTGTGGTGCTGCGTCTGCTTCCGCGCAGACACCGCATCGTATGAAGCCAAAGAGGACGCAGGCGAAACCGTCCCCGGCGCAGCCGCAAGCCGTACCCCAGGCGCAGTCAACTCCAGCACCTGCTCTGACCCCGGAGCATGGCCCATCTTCGCCACCCCAGGTTAATTTTCAGGGTGGGCAGCTCACCATTGTGGCCAGAAACTCCACCATGAGCGACGTGCTCAATGCGGTCAAGCAAAAGACCGGTGCGGGCGTAGATATGCCTGCTGGATCCAGCGAACGCGTGGTTGGACAATTCGGGCCCGGCGCTCCCCGCGATGTGATGGCGCAGTTGCTCAACGGATCGCACTACGATTACGTGCTTTTGGGGTCTCCTGCTGATCCCGGGGCGTTGAACAAGATTGTGCTAATGGCGAAAGCTACCGGCCCTGAGCCGGGGCCAACCCAGGCACAAGCGAATCAGCCGCAACCCGGCAACGAAAATCTGCAAACGGTTCCTGAAGTTGAAAGCGAAAATCCGGACAATCAGGGTGAAGCTACGCCCAACATGCAAGAGCAGGTGCAGCAGGAGCCGGCACAAGAAGAAGCGCCACCCGAACAACCTGAGCAGGGGGACCAGCAGCAGAACGGCCCAGTGGTGAAGACCCCTGAGCAGTTGTTGCGAGAGCTGCAGCAGCAACAACAGCAGCAACAAAATCAGAATGGACCGCCGGGAGCGCCGGGGCAGCCACCGCAATAGTTGCCGGACAGCATTGCGGTGTTGGCGGAATTTCCTGCGTCGGTTGCGGTCTCCAGCCTTCACATCCGTTGTGATGAAATAGCGGTGTGCTCCTCGGCGACGCACTCAGTTCCGCGATCCAGCGCCTGACCTCTGCTCAGGTGCCTTCCCCTCGAATGAATGCCGAGCTGCTGCTTATGTTCACCGTCGGGCGCGATCGAGCTTACCTCTACGGACATCCTGAACACAAACTCACTTCCGACGAATATTCGTGCTACGAAGATGCTCTGGCGCAGCGCTCACAAGGCATTCCGGCGCAATACATCACCGGACATCAGGAATTCTGGGGCATGGATTTACTCGTGTCACCGGCTGTATTAATTCCCAGGCCTGAGACGGAGCATGTGATAGAGACAGTGCTGTCATATGTCGGCAGAGGCGATGTGGGTCGGAAACTCCTGTCCGGCCAGTCTCTATCCGATTTCTCGACTCAGAGGACGTCATCAGACCGCCTGCGAATCATCGATGTCGGCACTGGCTCTGGCTGCATTGCTTTGGCATTAGCCAAAGAATTGCCATTAGCCGAAATCCATGCCACCGATATTTCTCCTGCGGCTCTGGAGATTGCCCGCGCCAATGCCGCACGGCTACAACTCGAATCTCGTCTTAAATTCGGCGAAGGCGACCTGTTGAGGGGGATCGAAAGGAGCGCGTTCGATTTTGTTGTATCCAATCCCCCGTATGTCGGCGAGTCGGAGGAAGAATCGGTCCAACTGGAAGTTCGAAAATTCGAACCCCGCAATGCTGTCTTTGCAGGACCAACAGGTTTGGAAGTAATCGCACGGCTGATTCCACAGGCAAGCGAAGTACTTAAACCCGGCGGATGGCTCGTCATCGAGATCAGCGGAACAATTGCAGCACGAGTTCAGGAGCTCCTGGCCGGTTGGAAGAATGTTGAGATCACGAATGATCTTCAGGGCATTCCACGAGTGGCAGCCGCGCAGAAGACGTAGATCGTGATCAGGGAAATAACTGAACAATTTCGCCGCGAATTTTGCTGCCCTGAACCATCAATTTGCCAACAGTAACTGGAAGATGGAACCTGCGCGGTCCCGCACTCCCTGGATTGAAGTACAGCACGCCGTCTCGCATCTCTTGTTTGGGAACGTGGCTGTGGCCGTAAATCACAGCGCCGATCCCGGCTGCTTCGGGCTTCAGATCGAACTTCTCGAGGATATGCAGGACGTAAATTGAAACACCGTCGCTCTCAAGCACATCAGATTCAGGAATATTTTTCGTCCAGGCTTCTCGATCAACATTTCCTCGCACGGCTGTGACCGGAGCAATTTCTGATAATCGGTCGAGAATTGCCGGATCACCGATATCCCCAGCGTGGATGATGCGGTCTGATCCTTGCAATGCCGCCAAAGCTTCGGGCCGCAGAAGTCCATGCGTATCGGAGATGACGCCGATCAACATTGTTTCAGTTTATGGGAATGTGACAAAGGTGTTCGCTGTCAGATAAGACAGCAAGTGGCTCAAGGAGTTACTTCGGGATTCGACTCGACTGGTGGCGTGAAATCGGCCAATTCAAGGCGCAGATTTCCGGGATTAGTGGCGTAAGCCATTCCCGTCTCAAAATCTATGGTTCCGGCGCGGATCAGCTTTTCGATTTCGCCATCAAAATGCTGCATACCTTCCGTCGAACCAACTCGCATGGCATCCAGCAGCGTTTTGCCCTCGCCTTCCCCTTTTTCTACGTACTCGCGGGTGCGCAGTGTGGATTTCAAAATTTCGATTGCGGCCACTCGGCCACCGCCGTCTTTGCGCGGAAGCAGTCGCTGGGAAATGATGTAGCGGAAACTTTTGGCCAGGCGATTTCGAATGGCATGCTGCTCGGCGAGCGGGAACACGCCTACGACGCGCTCCACCGTTTTGGCGGCATCGATGGTGTGCAGCGTTGACATCACTAAGTGCCCGGTCTCGGCTGCTTCCATGGCGATCTCAATGGTCTCGCGATCGCGCATTTCCCCCACCAGAATCACTTTTGGGGCCTGCCGCAATGCCGCCCGCAGCGCATGAGCAAAGCTGTTGGTATCGCTGTGCAGCTCACGCTGGTGGACCACGCAGTTCTGATGCGGATGTAAAAACTCGATTGGGTCCTCGATGGTCAAAATGTGGAATGACTGTTGCTTGTTAATGAGATCGATGATTGCTGCCAGTGTAGAAGACTTGCCGGATCCGGTTGGACCTGTCACCAGCACAATGCCATTGCGTAGACCGGAAATGTTCTGCAGCTCTGTGGGCAGGTTGAGATCGCCAAACGCCGGAACACTGCTCGGAATCACTCGCATCACGATTGCGCATGTACCACGCTGCATAAAGGCATTCACGCGAAATCGCGACATACCCGGCAAGCTGTAGGAGACGTCACAAGAGCCTTGCTCGCGAAGATTGCCGAGCGCGTATTCGTTATTGCCGATCAGTTCGGCGGCAATGTGGCGGGTGTCGTCCGGAGTAAGCACGCGGCCGCCGATTCCCTTAAGTCGTCCGTTCACCTCAACCAGCGGAGGCTTTCCGGGCGAGAAAAACAGGTCGCTAGCTGCAGCCGCCGGAGATGATGCAGTAGCCGGGGCGGTCGCTGAAGCACTCGCCTGCGGATCCCGTGCTGGAGCCGCCGCAGCCGCAGTGCCTATTGCATTTGGACTATTGCCAAGAACAGCGTTGCTGGACGATGACATGGGCCTCGAACCGAACCGGCCTAAATTCTCTCAGAATTCGGCTGCAGCGTCGGATTACGAAGGTCACGCCGAATTTTGCGGAGTATGCCCCGGCTCAGCGTGCAGGAACAATCGGCAGAATCAGCGCCGAGGGATGTTCCGCATCGTGATATATGACATTCGTAGCAGACCTGAATGGCTGCTCAGAGCTCACATCCACATTGGCCTTCAGATAGCGATCGCGCCCGGTATTCAGGTTGCGATCGAAGTGCGGGAAGTTGCTGCTGGAAACTTCCAGGCGTAAAACGTGGCCTTTCTTGAAAACGTTGCTGGTCGCCCAGACGTCAATGTTGAATTTGTATATCTGTCCCGGCGTGATCAGCGAGGGGGTCTCCTGTGAATCGCGATAACGGGCGCGCAGAATCCCTTCGGTTAGATTTTGCGCGAACCCGTCCGGCCACACGTCAACGAGCTTAGCGGTGAAATCTGTATCTACGGCTGAAGACTTGGCGTAGAGTTCGAGCGTGACTGGGCCACTTATTTCCGTATCCTGTGGCATCGGGGGAGTCGAATACACCAGAACGTCATCGCGAACTTCGACCGAGCGCTGGTCACGCGGTCCTGGCGGTAAGTGCTTTGAATCGCAGCACAGGGGACCACCGATGGTTGGTGCGGGATTTCCGGGATCGTAAACGTATTGATCGGATGCTTCCTTCGTAGGCGCGGTGATTGAAAGGCTCCCGTTACCGTTGAGCGAATTTGCCTTGCCGGCAGAGTGCAGAAAATATTTCGTTGCGCGCGCTCTGGCGAGCGGCCAGGCCTCTTCGTCGCGCCATTGGTTTGCGCCCATCACGAAAATTTTCACTGGCTTGCCGGACGCAAATTCATTCTGCGCACCCTTGAACAGGTATTCGTACCAGTGCAAGGTGGCTTCGTCTTCGTCAAACTTCGAGGCGTCCCCGAAGTCCACATCTCCGATCTTAGGCCCGTTACCAGCATGGCCGCCGACAATCACGATTAGCTGTTGCCCATGGCGTGCCTGCTCCGTGGCCCCGTGCGCCTTGATTCCTTCGTAGTTGCGCAACGAGCCACCAAGAAAAAGGTCATACCAGGCCGCGACGTGCAAAGCAGGGACGTTGATGTCCCCAAAATGGTCTTCAATGGAAATTGCTCTCCAGTAATCGTCATAGTTGGGATGCGCCAGCCAATCGAGGTAGTAGGGCGCGAGTGCGGCGCTCGAAGCCGGATCGGAATGCTTATCAAGATTGAATAGAGGATAGCTGGCCAGAGGAAACGTCGAGATTCCCTGCAATGCGTTGGTGTTGTTGGCGACCTCACGGTCAAATGTGTTCTGCGCCAAGCCTGAAGTCCAGCTCTGATCGAACCATTGCTCGAAGGCGCCGCCCTGGTAAACCCAATTCGAGTGGTAGTTGCTCGCGGTGACCACCGGGCAAATTCCGGCGAGATGCGGCGGATGCGCGATTGCCGCAAGCATTTGGGTTGCTCCGACGTAAGACCCGCCGAACATTCCGACCTTGCCATCCGAGTATGGTAGCGCCGCAGCCCATTCAACCGAGTCGTATCCATCGTTCGGTTCGTTCTTGAACGTGTACCACTCGCCATCAGAAGCGTACCTTCCGCGAACGTCTTCGAAAATAACAACAAAACCGTGTGTGGCGGCCATTAATCCGAAATCGACACCGTTATCTTTGTTGTACGGCGTGCGCTGCAGAAGCACGGGAAACTTGCCATCGGCGGCAGGACGGTAAATGTCGGCACGAAGGATGACGCCGTCGCGCATTTTGACCGCTACATTGCGCTCGTAGGTGACGGCGTATTGATTGGCGTCGGCGTGGGCCGAAACACAAAAAATGACAATAAAACAAAACAGCGAAGAACACAGCATGCGTGTACGCATCAGCAGTCTCCGACAAGAATTAAGCCAGTAAAGATACCAGAGTTGCCATTGCAGCAAACCCAATCCCTATAGACTGGGACTCTTGCCATTGATCAGGTCCCTGACCTCCGCCTCAAAGTCCTGGAGCGGCATATCCTGCGTCTTTTCTTTGCCTCTCGTGCGGACGTTTACCCTTCCGGCCTCGGCCTCCTTGTCGCCGACGACGAGCATGAATGGGACTTTCTGCATGGCGTGCTCCCGGATTTTGGCATTCATCTTCTCGTTGCGGGCATCGACTTCGACGCGCACGTTCGATTCGCGAAGCTGTGCGGCTACTTTGTTCGCATACTCCACATGCCGCTCGGCAATCGGAATCATCACAACCTGCACCGGCGACAGCCAAACCGGAAACGATCCGGCGTAGTGTTCGATCAGTACGCCGAAGAAGCGCTCGATTGATCCATAAAGTGCGCGGTGCACCATGACCGGCTGTTTGCGCGTGCCGTCTTCGGCGACATACTCCAATCCGAAGCGGGCGGGAAGATTGAAGTCGAACTGAACGGTCGAAAGCTGCCAGAGTCGGCCAATGGCATCGACCAGCTTGATGTCAATCTTTGGGCCGTAGAACGCCGCTTCACCGGGGATCGTCTTGTACTCGATCCCGAGCTGCTTCATAACTTTTTCTAAAGACGCAGTCGCCGAATT